>CAXBKI010000302.1:0-4476 GCA_963975955.1 uncultured Devosia sp. | reverse complement strand
TGGACGATGCCGGAGCCCGGCAGGCGATAGAACGGCGCCACCAGGAGCCGCTCGATCTGCTGGTCGCTATCATTGCGCAGGGCAAACAGGGCAAAGCTCGGATTGGTGCCCTTTTCCGAGGCCAGAACCTCGATGCGGCGGATAATGCCGTCGGCGCCGGGGGCGGTCGACAATTGCACGCGCCCCTCTTCGCCGGGCCTGATCTCAACCACGTCAGACAGATTGACGGCATTGACATCATCGGGTGCCGTGATGACTTCAAGAGCGAGCGTGGGGGCGAGGGATGCCAGCGCGAACGCAAGACAGATCGCGAGTGCATAAAAGTGACGCATCAAGGGCGACTATATCCTGCGGTGGGCTTCATTATGGCAGCAATCTGACCAGGCTGGGGAAAACAACCCTGGCCGGAAACGGCGTCCTCCTGACGGAAGCGTCCTTTGGTAGCGGGGATTGTCGCAAGCGACAAGCTTAGCTGAGTGTTGCCAGATAGACACACTCAGGCGATGCGCCCGACGAAGCGGGCCATTTCGTAGCGTTCCTTGGTCAATCCGAACAGGACGTGGTCTTCCCAGCGGCCATTGATCTGCAGATATTTCTCTGCAAATCCCTCTTCGGCGAAACCATTTTTCTCCAGCACCCGGCGCGAGGGCATGTTGCCCGGCAGGAAGGCGGCATGAATGCGATGCAGGTCGAGCGTGTCGAAGACAAATGGCAGGCACGCGCCAACCGCCTCGGTCATGATTCCCCTGCCGGCGAATGGCTGCCCCATCCAATAGCCCAGATTGACGAACTGGGCCGCACGCCGACGGATATTGGACAGCGTGACGCCCCCCACCAGGGTCTGCTGGCGCGCATCGGACAGGAAGATGAAAAGCGAATAGTCGGTCCCCTCCTCGGCCTCTTCACGCGCCCGCTTGACGCGGCTCACAAAGACCCGCCTGGCTAGGTCCGCTTCGGTCCAGCGCGGCTCGAAGGGGCGCAGAAAGTCGCTGCTGCTCCGGCGCAGCGCGTACCATTGCTCGTAATCTGACAGTTGCGGCAGGCGCAGTTGCACGGTGGGACCGTGCAGAATGATCGGCGATGATGGCGACGACCAGGGCCAGGGCATGGCTTTGGTCACCTAACGCTTGAGATGTTCACCGATGGCCTCGACATCGGCAAGGTTGCCGATGGGGCCAATGCCCGCCAGGGTCGGCGTGCCCTGGGTGAAAATCTGCTCGGCGATGTCCTGCACGCGCCTGGCCGTGATGGCGTTGATGCGTTCCACGGTCTCGTGCATGGGAATGGGACGACCCCACAGGATCTGCTGCCGGGCAAGCTGGCCGGCACGCGCCGACGGGCTTTCCAGCGACATCAGCAGGCCGGCGCGGATCTGGTTACGCACGCGGATCACCTCTTCCTCAGTGATGTTCTCGGTGGCGCGCTTGAGCTCATCGAGCACGACCGGGACCAGGTCGGCGACCTCGTCGGCGCCGGTGGCCGCCGCCACGCCGAACACACCGCTATCGGCAAAGGCCCAGTGGAACGAATAGACCGAATAGCACAGGCCGCGCTTTTCGCGGATTTCCTGGAACAGCCGCGAGCTCATGCCGCCCCCCAGAATGGAGGCCAGTACCTGCGCGGCATAAAAGCCGTCCGCATTGTAGGCACGGCCCTCAAAGCCCACCACAATATGGGCCTGCTCATGGTCGGACACCAGGCGTTCCTGGCCGCCCTGATACTCGGCCCGCTGCGGGGCGGGTGCGCCATTGGGCTTGAGGTCGGCGAAGCGCTCGCGCGCCACCTCCACCAGCCCTTCGTGGCTGACATTGCCGGCGGCGGCCAGCACCATGTGGTCACCCACATAATTGCGATTCATGTATTTGCGGATGGTGTCGGAATTGACCGCCCGCACCGAGTCCACCGTACCCAGAATGGTACGGCCGATCGGCTGGCTGGGAAATGCGGCCTCCTGAAACAGGTCAAAGACCTGGTCATCGGGATTGTCGCGCGCGGCGCCGATTTCCTGGACGATGACCTGCTTTTCGCGGGTCAGCTCTTCTTCGTCGAACAGCGAGTTCTGCAGGATATCGGCGAGGATGTCGGCAGCCAGAACCACATCTTCCTTGAGCACGCGGGCGAAATAGCCGGTGTGCTCGATGGAGGTGGCGGCGTTGAGGTCGCCGCCCACATTCTCGATGGCCTCGGCGATCTGCAGCGCATTGCGGGAGGTCGTGCCCTTGAAGGCCATGTGCTCGAGCAGATGGGAAATGCCATGCTCGGTCTTGCGCTCGGAACGCGCGCCTGCCTTGACCCAGACCCCCAGCGAGGCGCTTTCGAGGTGCGACATGTGGTCGGTCAGGATCACCATGCCATTTTCAAGGGTCGTCGTTTCTACGCTCACTAGGGGTTCTCCTCAGGCCCAGCGATCGGTGACCGCTGGCCCCTTTTGTCGCTAGGCAGCGCGCGTGCGCGCTGAGATGAAGTCTTCGACTGCTTGCTGGTCATTGGCAAGGACGCTGAGCCGTTCCTCGCGCTGGTAGAGATCGCCCAGCCAGTCCGGCAAGGCAGGATCGACATTGGATGCGGCCTTGACCGCAGCCGGGAATTTGGCGGGATGGGCGGTGGCCAGGGTGATCATCGGCGTCGTGCCGGTGGTCTGCTGCCGGGCAACATTGAACCCTACCGCGGTATGGGGATCGAGCAGATAGCCGGCGGCCTTGAGCGTGCCGGCGATGGTGGCCCGGGTCGCATCCTCGTCCGTTGTGGCTGCAGCAAAATCGCGGCGAATGGCGCTCAGGGCAAGTTCGGGCACTGCAAAGCCGCCGGACTGTTTGAGGCCATCCATCATGCGCACGACAGCGACGGCGTCGCGGCCGGCGGCCTCGAACAACAGGCGCTCGAAGTTCGACGAGATCTCGATATCCATCGACGGGCTGATGGTGGGGGCAACCCCCGCCATGTCATAACGGCCGGTCTCGAGGGTGCGGCGCAAAATGTCATTGGCATTGGTGGCAATGATCAGCTTGTCGATCGGCAGGCCCATGGCCTTGGCGCAATAGCCGGCGAAGATATCGCCGAAATTGCCGGTGGGCACGGTGAAGCTGACGGGCCGGTGCGGCGCGCCCAGCGATACGCTGGCGGTGAAATAATAAACGATCTGGGCGACGATGCGGCCCCAGTTGATCGAGTTGACTCCCGACAGGCGCACCCGGTCGCGGAAGCCATGGTTGTTGAACATCGCCTTGACGATGTTCTGGCAGTCGTCAAACGTGCCATCCAGAGCAATATTGTGGACATTGCGGTCAAGCACGGTGGTCATCTGCAGGCGCTGCACCGGCGAGGTGCGCCCCTGGGGATGCAGGATGAAGATATCGGTGGTGTCCCGGCCACGGAAGGCTTCGATGGCGGCCGAACCGGTGTCGCCAGAGGTGGCGCCCACAATGGTCGCCTTGAGACCGCGCTCGGCCAGGATATGGTCCATTATCCGGCTGAGAAACTGCATCGCGACGTCCTTGAACGCCAGCGTCGGGCCGTGGAACAGCTCGAGGACGAAGTGGCCGGGGGCCAGTTCCACCAGCGGCGCCACGGAAGGGTGGCGGAAGACCGCATAGGCATCGTCGATGATCTGCTTGAGCCTGGCGGGCGCGATCTCGTCACCCGTGAACCGGCTGATGATCGCATAGGCGACATCGGCATAGGATCTTCCGGCGAACCCGGCAATTTCGGCGGCGCCGAGCTGCGGCCAGGACTGCGGCACATAGAGCCCGCCATCGGATGCCAGACCAGCCAGAACCGCGTCGGAGAAGCCGAGCACGGGTGCCTGACCGCGCGTTGAGACAAATTGCATTGGGGAGAAGCGCCCTTTTAGAATTGTTGCAACCTAGTGAAAGCCTCGCCGAACCGCAAGTTCACTGGCTCACTTCCTGGTACTGGCCCGCTGCCGCGCCAGCCAGTATCCCAGCATGACCACGGCAACGATGGCAAAGCCGAACCAGGTGTAGGCATAGCCCAGATGATTGTTGGGGAACTCGATTACCGTCTCGCCGCCCTGGGGCAGCTCACCCGGAGCACCTGCCGGCAGATCGACATAGAATGGCGCAAACGGGGCCAGTGCCGGGTCGACCATCTCGGCCAGGCGCGCGGGGTCGCGCACCCATTCGACCCGATTTGAGGTATTGGCCGCTGGGGTCATGAAGCCGGCTTTTTCGCCGGGCCGCAGGAGCCCGCTAATGGTCACCTGCACGGTGTCGCTTTCCGCGTCGGCTACCGCATCGGCCTGCAATGCCTCGGGCACAAAGCCGCGATTGACGAAGACGGTGCCGCCACCGGCCAGCACGAAGGGCGTGACCACCCAGTAGCCGGGACCGGATGCCTGCCCCTTGGCGTTGGCCAGGCTGGTAAAGACGGTAACGGTCTGGTTGTAGCGGAAGGCGCCCGTCATCGAGACCGGCCGGAAATTGAGGTCGGTCAGGTCAAGGCTGGACCATTGCTCGG
>CAXBKI010000301.1:0-4491 GCA_963975955.1 uncultured Devosia sp. | reverse complement strand
TTCGTGGCGCTCGACCTGTGGACCGAGACGCCCGCCGGCCTGCCCGTCGGGCCGCTGATCATCGCCGCGCTGATCATCAATCTGCGCTATCTGCTGCTGACCGCCACGGTGCGCCCGCTGTTTGCCGCCGACAAGGTCGGCTGGGGCGCGGCCTGGATGTTCCTGGTCACCGACGAGAACTGGGCCATCACCATGCTGGAGATGAAGCGCGGTGGCGGTACGCTGGCCTTCCTGCTCGGCGGCGGCGTGCTGACCTATGGCTGCTGGATGGCCACCACGATCATCGGCCATGCGCTGGGCTCGGCCATTGACGATCCGGCGCGCTATGGCCTGGACTTTGCCTTTACCGCCACTTTCCTGGCGCTGCTGCTGGGCATGTGGAAATCCAGGGCCGACCTGCTGCCCTGGGGCGTTGCCGCCCTCAGCGCCATCATCGCCGCCCGGCTGATCGAGGGCAGCTGGTACATCCTGATCGGCGGCATTGTGGGCAGCCTGGCGGGCGCCCTGGCCGACAAGGTGCGCCATGTGGACTAGCCCCGAAGCGTTGCTCGCCATTGCCGGCATGGCGCTGGTCACCCTGGCCACCAGGGCCGGCGGCCTGCTGCTGGCCCATCGCCTGCCCCGGCACGGCTTTGCGGCCGCCTGGCTCAGGCACATACCCGGCGCCGTGCTGGCGGCGCTGGTCGCCCCGGCCCTGGTGACCGGCAGTCCGGCCGAGATCATTGCCGCCGCGGCCACGGCCATCGTCTATGTGCTTACCAGGAACTTGTTCGCCGCCATGGCCATGGGTGTGCTGGCGGTCTATCTGGCCCGGCTGGCCTTGGTGGGCTAAACCTGCACGCACCCAGTTGCAGCGCAACCCGACCTGGGTTAGAGAGCGTGCCGTGCCCCTCTGGCGGAATGGTAGACGCAGAGGACTCAAAATCCTCCGCTGCAAGTCGTGCCGGTTCGAGTCCGGCGGGGGGCACCATCCACCGCACCAGTCTGATCTTGCTGCCGGCTGGCCCCATGTCGGGTTCGGCAATGCCAGCGCCTTGGCCTGCGCCCGGCATCGTCGCAGCACCTCTGCGCCCGCCTGGCTCCCCCGCAAAAAAGTGATCACCAGCCATGCTCTGGCGCATGGCGTTAACCTTGTTCCTTACCGAGGTCTTAAGGAATTGCGTCGCATTTTACGGAAAATTTCACCACGCCGGTTTTGACGAGGTTTTTCATGAAGCGCCAGGCCCTTACCATCGCTGCCCTGCTGCTGTTCGTTCCTGCTGCTCATGCAGCCGATCTGGGTTGGAACAGCGGCACCAGCACCATGTATTCACCCACCCCAGCCACGGGTTGGGACGGGTTCTATGCCGGCATCAACGCCGGTTACGGCTGGGGTAACCTCATCCGCCAGCCAACGGCCGGCGCCAAGATCGAGCAGAATACCGGCGGCTGGCATCTGGGCGGCCAGGCCGGCTACAATGTGGACATGGGTGGCTTTGTCCTGGGTGCCGAAGGCGACCTGCAGTTCACCTCTATCGGTCACGAGCAGGATCTGGGCGCCACCGGCAAGTTCAAGTCTGGCGTGGATTTCTATGGCACGCTGCGCGGTCGTGCGGGCGCGACCTTCGGCACCGTCATGCCCTATGTCACCGCCGGTCTTGCCGCCGGTCGCGGCAGCGCCAGCCTCACCGACACGGCCAATGTGGTGACCTCGCAATCGGCAGCCCATTTCGGCTGGACCGTGGGCGTGGGCATGGAAGCCCAGGCCACCGAACAGATTTCGATCAAGGCCGAATATCTCTATGTCGACCTGGGCACCCAGTCCTATAACGGCCTGCCCGTTGGCAACCAGGACATCACCCAGCGCTTCAGCGTGCTGCGCGCCGGCGTCAACTACAAGTTCTAGTCCGTCGCCGACCCCATCAATGCTCCCGCAGGCGCCCGAATGGCTTTGTCCATCAGGCGCCTGCGGTCTTTTGAGAGCGCCGAAAATTGCTTGTGCCGACATGCAGGGGCCGGCCGGGCCTGCCAGACGCTAGTCGATGGTGGGCAGGGCAAGTTCGGAGACGGTTTGCCGCGCCAGTTGCAGGAAGTCGCGCACCGCCACGCGATCCAGCGACCTGGCGGGATAGATGACGCCCGAATCGTCGGCCTGTCCGAAATCCTCGATGGCCAGCGCTTCGATGCCGAAGGTTCGGAACAGGGCCTGGAAGCCGCTCGAGGCCGACATCAGGAAGGGCGACTGCTGCAGCAGGAGCAGGGCATTCATCATGGTGTCGACGCGCACCGCGAAATCCCGCGACAGGCGTCCCAGCCGGCCCGGCCCCGCATCATCCTCATAGCCCGGGCTGATCCAGCGCCGGGCGATCAGCGCTTCCGTGCTCACCAGCGCGCTTTGCCGCAACGGGTGGTTCTTGTCGCAATAGACAAATGTCGCCTGGCGCACCAGCGGCTGGAATTCCACCTGCACCACCGGACCATAGCGCGCTGAAAACGTGCCGAACACCAGGTCGTAGACGCCATTGCGCAGACCTTCGAGCCGTGTGCCCTCATCGGCTATTTCCACCTGCACCACGACCTGTGGATGGGTCATGGCAAATTCGCGCACCACAGCGGGCAGGATCGCCAGCCCCCAAAGATCCCCGGCAGCGATGCGGATGGCCGCCTTGGCGCGGCCCTGCAGCTGCTCGATTTCCTCGCGCGCTTCGTCAAGGGCCGGCAGGATGCGCACGGCACGGCTATAGAGGGCCGAGCCATAGGGGCTCAGCGCCACGCCGGCGCCATTGCGCACGAAAAGCGGGGCGCCATAGCTGTCTTCCAGCTTCTGGATCGCCCGCGACAGTGCCGGCTGCGAAATATTGAGTTGTTTGGCCGCCGCGGAAATCGAGCGCCGACTGGCCACCTCGACAAATTGCTTCAGTTCCCGCACATCGCCCTCCCATGCAAATTACGCATAACGTATAGTACCTTTGCATTTGACGGCGGATTTGGGCAAGTGTCTTAATACCCGCAATAGCGCTGTATGACGGCGGGTCACCGCCGAAATGCCGCGCTGTCACGACGCGAAAGCAGATCGTGCGAAATGCGTGACTTTCCGAATTTCGCATATCTGAACGCCACAATAAGAAAATGGCCGCCGATAAGGCCAAGCGCACACTTGTTTAGGCTTCGTGCCTATGAGGAGGAATGGAATGAAGCATGCACTTTGGCGCCATGCGGCGCTGATGGCGACAGGTCTTGTCGCCCTGGCCGCGCCCAGCCTGGCGCAGGATCAGGTCAATCTGATTTTCCGCCAGTTCGATCCGCCAACCGAAACGGCGGGCCTGCAGATGGCGATCGATGCCTGGAACGCCAGCAATCCCGACATCCAGGTGCGCATGGAGACAATGGCAGGCGGCGATACGCTGGCCCAACTGGCGCGCGAAATTCCGGCCGGCGCCGGGCCCGACATCCAGCACATGGCATTTGTCTGGACGCGCGACCTGGCGCGATCCAATCTCCTGCTCGATCTCGGGCCGCTGATCGAAGCTGAAGCGCCCGGCGCCGGCATCGACGATTTCCTCGCCCTCGACCTCGCCACGCTTGATGGCAAGATCTATGGCATGCCCTGGTCGGCCGACACCTTCGCCATGGCCTATCGCCCCGACCTTCTCGAGGCAGCCGGGGTAACCCTGCCCGACACCTGGGACGAACTGACGACGGCGGCGCAGGCCCTGAGCAATGGCGATGGCCAGTATGGCCTGTGCTTTCCTGCCGGCAGTTCGCCCGACAGCGGCATGTGGACCCTGGCCAATTATTACCTGTGGTCCAATGGCTCGACCCTGATCGATCAGGATGCCTCCGGCAACTGGGAGATTGCGGCAAGCGCCGAGGATATTGCCGCCGCGATGAGCTATTTCAACGGCTTTTTTGCCACCGGCACGGCGCCTGAAAGCCTCATCACCGTCAATAGCTGGGGCGACCCCGAACTCATCGGCGGGCTTGGCCGGGGCGACTGCGCCATCACCTTCTTCCCGCCGCAGACCTTCCGGGCGGCCGCGGGGCAGTCCGACATGCCGCTTGAGACCGGCATGATCCCGGCCGGCAGCGTCAAGCGCATTTCCCATCTCGGCGGCCGCGCCCTGGGCATCAATCCCAACACCGAGCATCCCGAGCAGGCCTGGGCCTTCGTGCGCTACCTGCTGAGCCCGCAGACCTTCAAGACCTACAATCAGTATCCGGCGCAGAAATCGGTGCTCGATACGCTCGACTTCCCCCAGAACGAACAGGGCTATGTCGACATGCTGCCCCAGGCCCAGACCTTTGAGCGCTACATCTCCTCGCCCATTGCCGTCTCGAGCATGACGGGCCTGATCAACCGCGAATTCGGCGCCGTCTTTTCCGGGCAGCGTTCGCCCCAGGAAGCCAGCCAGATCGTTCTCGACGAGCTCGCGACCCTGCTCGAACGCGGCAAGTCCTGATCCAATAGAGGAACCGTGCGGCCATGACCGTCCTACCAACCCGTGCGCCGGC
>CAXBKI010000300.1:0-4500 GCA_963975955.1 uncultured Devosia sp. | reverse complement strand
GACCAGATCGCCGCCAAAGCTCCACAGGAAGGGCGCGAAGGCATAGGGATACCATTCGCCCTGGTCGGCCATGCCAAGGTTGAGCGGATATTCGAATTCGCCCGAGGCCTTGAGCGTCTCAAGGATGCCGTCGAACTCTTCGCGCGTCCATGGCTCCTCCAGCGTGGGCACGCGGATGTCGAACTTTTCAAGGGTCGACTTGCGGGCATACATGGCAACCGCAGCGTCCCACAGGCCGACCGAATAGACCTTGCCGTCATATTTGCCGATGGCGCCGGGCAGGAAGCCATCGAGCGCGCCTTCGGAGAGCTGGAGCGGCTGCATATAGCCGGCCCAGGCCCAGTTCGGCATCACCGGGCCATCGACGTCGATGATATCGGGCAGGTTGCCGGCAACGGCGGCGGCGACCACGGAGTCGTTGTAGGCGGCCTGCGGGAATTCCTGCAGCGAGACTTTCCAGTCGGTCTGCGAATCGTTGAAGTCGGTGATGATGCCATTGATCAAATCGCGCTCAACCGTGCTGCCGGCGCCATGGTACCACATGGTCAGGTTGGTCTGGGCAAGGGCGGCGCCGCCAAGAGCGGTGCTGAAGGCCAGCGTTGCGGCCAGAATGCTTAGGGATTTCACGTGTCGTTCCTCCTGGTAGATAGGTGCGTGATGTTGGTTTCGCGCGGCTGGACGCTGTCGCGCCAGGCGACGGGTCCGGAAACCAGTTCGTGCGCCGGTTCGTCCGGGCGTTGCGTGCCGGTGATGAGGCGCAGAAGCTTGTCGGCTGCCCGCGCGCCCATGGCCCCATAGGGCAATTGGGCGCTGGTGAGGCCGGGATGCAGGTGTTCGGCAATCATGCGGTAGTCGTCGTAACCGGCGACGGAAATGTCGCGCGGAATGGCCATGCCGCGCTCGCGCAGCAGGCCATAGACGCGCATCGCCATCTTGTCATTGGCGCAGCAGATGACGCTGGGTTCAGCGCGCAGGACGCGATCGAGCGCATCCCAGAGCAGGTCGAATTCGTGGGTGGCGCTGGCAAGCGCCCCAACCTGGATCAACCGGTCGTCGCTTTCGATGCCGTTTGCCGCATGGGCGCGGCGATAGCCGGCAACACGCAGCGGGCAGGCGGCATAGGTGTCGGGCAGCGTTAGATAGCCAATGCGTGTGTGACCACGACGGATCAGACCATCGACCAGCGCGAACTGGGCGCCTTCGTCATCGGGCAGGACAGAGGGCGTGCCATCGGCATCGAAACAATTGGCCAGCACGATACGGCCATCGCGCAGGGTTTCGGGCAGGCTGACTTCCTGATGGTACTCGGCGACATAGAGCACGCCTTCGACGCGGTGCTCGCGGAAGGTCTGCAGCAGCGCGGGAATGCGATCGGCCCGGCCGTCGCTATCGGCAATCAGCAGGGTGCGATTACTCTGCGCGAAAACGCGCTGGGCGCCCTGCACGAGATAGATTTCGGGCAGGCCGGCATCTTCGAACTGCTGGGTGGAACTGATGGCGCCGGTGATCATGCCGATCAGGCCCGAGCGCTGCGAGCGCATGGTGCGAGCGGCGCTGGAGGGCACATAGTTGAGAGAAACCATGGCCGCTTCGACGGCTTCGCGCGTCTTCTCATTGACCGGGGCATCCCCGTTCATGACCCGGCTGACCGTCTTGGGCGATACCCCGGCAACTCTTGCGACGTCGTAAATTGTAGCCACGCCATCCTCCTTCGGCCCGACCTTCGCACACGCCGCGCCGCCCGCGTCTGTGTGGTCCGATCCGCCGCAATGTCTCCCCGGCGCTAATGACACCGATGTCATGACATCGGTGTCATTTATGCATTGGCTGCTTATTTAGTCAATCTCGTATGGTGAGGCGGCCCGTTGCAGGAATTGCGGCCTTATCGGTTTCCTGACGCTTCCCACCCCGTTGCGGCCGCGCGCAAGCCCACCGCATCTTCCGAAAGCTCACACTCGGCCCTATCGTACAGTGAATCCGATCGGGGTGGCCGCTGATGATCGTCGCGCAGGTTTCAGATATTCACGCCGCGCCGAGCAATGACAACATGCCGCGGCTCGCCAGCGCCTTGTCATGGCTCGCCGACCTTCGACCTGATGCGCTTGTGGTGTCAGGAGATCTTGTCGATGACGGGTGGATGGCGGGTTACGCCGAGACAGCCGCGCGCCTCAACACGCTAGGCTGCCCCCTGCTGATCTTGCCGGGAAACGCCGACAATATTCGCGCAATGCGAGCGATTTTTACGACACGTCACGGCGCGGTCGATGACAGCGATGCCATGCATTTCAAAGCCCGGATCGGCGCGCTTGGGTTGGTAGGTATTGACACCTGCCTGCCCCACTCTTCGGCCGGCGACGTCGCCCCACACCTCGATTGGCTGCGGCAAGCGCTGGACGTTCCGGACCCGGCACCCACGCTCCTGTTTTCACACCACCACTTTGTACCCAGCGGCATTGCACCAATGGATGAGGTGATCGCGCAAGGCGGAGCAGAGTTGGGCAGCGTGCTGACCCGGCTCTCCTCCAGGCCGCTCGCCATCTCGTCCGGCCATGTCCATCGCCCCATGAGCGCCATGCTGGGGGGAGTTCCCGCCCATATCTGCGGCTCGATCTGCCCCGCCAACCCGCTTTGGTTCGGAGGCCCTGCTATTCCCGCCACGAATGAACCACCCATGATTATTGTCCATCGTTTCACCGGCGATGGACTGGTCAGCAGCCACGTCGCCGTCTGAAAGGCAAATTACCGCAGCTTTTGTCCAGAACCCGCAAGGCCGCTTCCCGCCCCGAACGAGCCCGACGCCACGACACGCGCTGGGGCGACCCAAGAGACCTCAGGCCAATGCGCGCACATTGCCGTTCATGAAATAGCGCTCGAAGAGCGGGCTGGCCGCGGCGCCGATGGCCCGGGCATTACCTCCCACGACCCCGGCTTCGATCCGCGGCGCAATGAGGCCGCGCATGTCCTGATTAACGAGATAGCGTCGCGTTCGCTCTACCAGCGCCTGCTTGATCGCGTTTGGAAACGCGCCGTCGATGAGAATGGCTTCAAAGTCGATGACCGAGCACACCGACAGGCTGGCCTTAGCCAGTTCCTGGGCCGTCTGGCCCAGCCAGGGATCGACGAAACGCGAAAACCGGCTCCAGTCTTGCGGCTCGCTGTAGAGCTCATGCGGCTCGATGCCAAGCTCGGCCAGCCTCGCCTCGAGGAGGTGGATGGAAGCGGTATCAATGAGCTGCTGGCTTTCGCCATGCGGGCCGAAGCTGCGCAGCGAACCCAGGGCACCGGCATTGCCTTGGTGCCCCTGATAGACCGAATGGTTGAGCACCACGCCCCCGCCGATGAAGGCGCCAATGAAGAAATACGCGTAGTCCCGAAATTCCTTGCCGCGGCCATAAATATGCTCGGCCTGGCAGCCTGCCGTGGCGTCGTTGACCAGGCTGACCGGCAAAGCCGTGAAACGCGCCAGCTCGGCGCGGAAATCGACGTTTTTCCAGACGGAAAATTCTTCGCTCGGCGCGTCGACCAGCTCGTTCCACTTCCACAATTCAAATGGCGAGGCGATGCCGACACCGCAGATGCGGTCCCGCTCGGCGGGGCTGCACCGACTGGTGATCTGGTCCATCCCCTCCTGCAGGAAGCGGAAAATCGGCAATGGCATGGGGTAGCTGTAGCTGAGCTTTAGCTGGTGGCGGACTGTTCCGCAAAAGTCGGTCAACAGCAGCACCGCACTGCGCCGTCCGATCTTGCAGCCAAAGGACAAGACGCCGCCTTCGGCCAGCCGCATCGGAACCGATGGCTTGCCTACCTTGCCCTTGACTGGTGCGCCGCGGGACAGGAGGCCTTCGCCTTCCATCTGGCGCAAAATGATCGAAACGGTCTGGGGCGACAGGTTCGCCAACCTTGCCAGGTCGCTTCCCGGGGTCGGGCCATTGCGCTGCAGGAGCGTCAGCAGCAGCCGCTCGTTATAGTCGCGTACGCCGCTCTGGTTGACGCCGCTGCTCAATCTTCGAATGACCGGTTGGTTCATGCTCGCCACCTTAGTGATTGCCTCGGGCGGGAGGAAGATAGCTCCGATCGAATAAATAAATAAAATAGATTTATATATTGACGCGGAGTTTTGAACTGGCCACGATGCAGGCGTCCAATCAGCGATAAGCCAGCAGGAACGGGGAGGAGCCCGGACCTGCAAAGGCTAGGGAGAAAACATGAACAAGCTGCTTTTGAGCACAGCATTGTGCTTTGCCGTCCTGTCGGCGCCCACCATGGCGCAGGACGCCATTTCGGCCTGCCTGATCACCAAGACCGACACCAATCCGTTCTTCGTCAAGATGAAGGAAGGTGCAGAGGCCAAGGCTGCCGAACTCGGTATTACCCTGAAGTCCTATGCCGGGCGTGTTGATGGTGACCATGAAACCCAGGTCGCCGCCATCGAGACCTGCATTGCCGACGGTGCCAAGGGCATTCTCATCACCGCCTCTGACACCTCCGCCATCGTGCAGT
>CAXBKI010000299.1:0-4510 GCA_963975955.1 uncultured Devosia sp. | reverse complement strand
GGTTCTGGCACGTGCCGATGGTGGCCTATGGGCCGGGCGATTCCAGGCTCGACCATGCCCCGGACGAGCATCTGACCTATGCCGAATACTTCGCGGCAATCGACATTCTGACCGATGCGCTGGGCCGGCTTGCCGCCGAAATCGTCGCGGATCGGAGCGATCGACATAGTGCAGTCAACAGGGGGACATGATGGGCAGGCTGGACGGCAAAGTCGTATTGATCACCGGGGCCGCCCGCGGCCAGGGCGAAGCGCAGGCCATCATGTGCGCCAGGGAAGGCGCCAGGGTGGCGCTCACCGATGTCCTGACCGAGCAGGGCATGGCCGTGGCCGACCGCATCGGCGCTGCGGGGGGAGATGCCGCCTTCTTCCCGCTCGACGTCGCCAGCGAGGCGCAATGGGCGAGCGTGACGCGGCAGGTGCGGGACCGGTTCGGGCCGATCACCGTGCTGGTCAACAATGCGGGCATTCTGGAGCGGAACCAGACCGATGAACTCACCCTGCCCCAGATTGAAAGATCGCTCGGGGTCAACGCGATCGGCGCCCTGCTCGGCTGCAAGCACTGCATTCCGCAGATGCGCGCGGCGCGTGTCGGTTCGATCGTCAATATCGCCTCGACCTCGGGGATGATCGGTTCGACCGGCGGCTACACCGCCTATGCCATGAGCAAGGGCGCCATCCGGATGATGTCGCGCAACATCGCGGTCGAATGCGCCCCCGACAATATTCGCTCGAACGCGATTTTCCCCGGCCCGGTTCGCACCGCCATGATCGAGGACATGCTGCAGCCCGATGCCTGGCGCGACCGGCTGCGCACGCTGCCCATCGGCCGCGTCGGCGAGCCCGAGGACGTGGGCTACGCGGTCATCTATTTCGCGTCCGACGAGTCATCCTACGTCACCGGCGCCGAACTCGCCGTCGATGGCGGCACCGTGGCACAATAGGAGGGCACAGCGATGGTTTCAGTCAGCCGGATCGCCGACCGCATCACCGTCACCAATTATTCCGATGAACTCCCGCACGGATACACCAGGGCATCGATCGATCATCTGATCGGCTCACTGCAGGCGGCGCGCAAATATGTGCCCACCGAATTCTCCTATGACGATGCGGGCTCGGTCTATTTCGACCAGTTCGTCGACAGCCCGGAATACTACCTGCCCAAAAAGGAGGTCGAGATATTCCGCACCCACAACGATGAACTGGCCGGGCTGACCGGCAATTGCGCCATCTATGAAGTGGGCGCGGGCAGTTCGAAAAAGGTCAAGATCCTGCTCGAGGCCTATGACCGGCGCTATGGCGCGGTGCAGTTCAACCCCATCGATATCAATGCCGCAATCATGATCGAGGGCGCCAGGCACTATCTGCAGACGCTGCCCAATGTCTCGGTCAACTGCCTGGCCGGGGCCTATTCGGACGTCTTTGCCGCCAGGTTCACCGGCGCGGGACGCAAGCTGATGCTGTTCGTGGGCAGCTCGGTCAGCCAGGAGGAGAATGACGACCTGCTCGCCAGCATCAGGCAGCAACTGGACGAGGGCGACTTCTTCCTGATCTGCTTTGATCTGCAGAAGCATCCCGACATCCTGCGGTCGGCCTATCAGAACCATGCGGGCGCCATGTGCAGCCTGCATGTGCTGGACCACCTCAACGCCACCTTTGCGGGCGATTTCGATCCGGCCCGCTTTGTCTTCGAGGTGGTTTTCAATCCCGACCATGGCGGGTGCGAGACCCATTTGCGCAGCACGATCGACCAGGTCGTGACCCTGCGAACGCTGGACCTGAGGTTTTCGCTGCAGGCCGGGGAATCCATGCGCACCGGCGTGCAGCGGAAATTCACGGTCCAGCAGATGGCCGAGCGGCTGGCGCGGCTGGGCTTTGCCGAGGTCAGGACCTTTCTCGACGGACAGGGCTGGTACGCCGCGATGCTGCTGGCGGCGGCATAGTGCCCGGGGAGCTGCACGAGGTGGACCGATGACCGTGAACGCCACAGCAAAACTGGCCCTCGCCGGAGGAGCGCCCGCGGTGGGCCGCGACCTGTTCGTGCCGGCCTGGCCGCAGACCAACGCAGACGATGAGACGGCCGTCCTGCAGGCCCTGCGGGCCGGCGATTTGACCAGCCTGGCGCCGGCAGGGTCGGTCGAGCGGCTCGAGGCGGCCTGGGCGCAGTGGCTGGGCTGCGCCCAATGCGTTGCCGTATCGAACGGCACGGCGGCGCTGAAACTGGCCCTGGCCGCGCTGGAGGTGGGCGATGGCGATGAGGTCATCGTCCCGGCCCTGAGCTTCGTGGCGTCGGGACTGGCCCCGCTGCATGTGGGCGCCAGGCCGGTCTTCGTCGATATCGATCCGATTACGTTCAATCTTGATGTCGATCAGCTCGAACGCCGGATAACCAGCCGCACCAGGGCAATCATGGTTGTGCATCTGCACGGCCTGGCCGCGGCAATGGATGCGATCATGGCCATCGCCGGGCGTCACGGCCTCAGGGTGGTGGAGGATGCGGCGCAGGCGCATGGCGCCCGCTATCGGGGCCGAAAAGTCGGCACCATCGGGGATATCGGCGTCTTCAGCCTCAACGCATCCAAGAACCTGCCGACCTGTGGCGAAGGCGGGCTGATCACCACCGATGACACCGCGCTTGCCGACCGGCTGCGCGCGCTCCGCCAGTTCGGGGAGCACCTCCGGCATGGCGAACGCCGGCGCTACCAACATGACGACTATGGCTGGAACAACAAGCTCAGCGGCGTCCAGGCCGCCTATACGCTGAGCCAGCTGCAGCGGTTCGACACCGACAATGCCCGGCGCGCCGAGAACGTCACGGCATTTCTCGACAGGCTCCAGGCGCTGCCGGGTCTGGTCGTACCCCGGGCGCCGCCGGGGATCGAGCATGTCTGGCACATCCTGCGCTTTCGGGTCGATGCGGCTGCCGCCGGCCTGGGCAGCCTGGCCGACAGTTCGTTCCAGCTTGCGGCGACGCGAGCGCTGCGCGCCGAAGGCGTGCCGGTAGGGCCCTATCAGACCCTGCCCCTGCCGGCCCAACCGGTGTTCTGCGCAACCAGCCGCAGCCACATGTCCAGGCCGGGCCGGCAGATCGTGCCGACGCCATTCGATGCGGCCGCGTTTCCGACCTGCTGCGCCGTCCTGGCCGACAGTTTCACGCTGCAGCGGACGCACCTCAATCCCCAGTCCGGCCCGGTTCTGGCAGCCTATGCCGACGCCTTCAAGAAGGTGTTCGGGCAACACCGCGAGCAGGTCGGCAAGATTGCCGCCTCGATGCCGTTCACGCCGCCATGGCATGAGGGAACCCCGTCATGAGCGCGCGCATGGAGCAGCCCGATCTGGCATTGCTGGCGCAGGAGGCCGCAGCGATCCGGCGGCTGGTGCTGGACATGGCGCACCAGCCCGAAGGGGCTCATCTTGGCGGCGCGCTGTCGGCTGCCGACATTCTCGCGGTCCTGTTCGGCCATGTGCTGCGGCTGGATCCGGCAGATCCTGACTGGCCGGAGCGTGACCACTTCGTGCTCAGCAAGGGCCACATTGCCGCCGCCTATTATGCCGCCCTGATGCGGCGCGGCTTCATCCCATCGTCCGAGCTTGCCGGATATGCGCAAAGCGGCAGCCGGCTTGGCGGCCACCCCTCCCATACCCTGCCCGGCGTGGAGTTTTCCACCGGCTCGCTGGGCCATGGACTGTCGCTGGGGATCGGCATGGCCCTGGCCGCGCGACATTTGGGACGGCGCAACCGGACCTTTGTCCTGATGGGGGACGGGGAATTGCAGGAAGGCAGCGTCTGGGAAGCGGCCGGATCGGCGCGGCGGTTCGACCTGGGCGCCCTGACGGCGATTGTCGATCGCAACGGCCTTCAGATCAACGGCGCGGTGGAAAGCTGGCTGCCGGCGGGCAGTCTGGCACAGCGCTGGGCGAGCTTTGGCTGGGACGTCATCGAGTGTGACGGGCACAGCCTTGCCGAGCTGGCGGCGGTTCTTTCGCCATGGCCCAATCCCCGCGGCGTCCCCCGCCTGGTGCTGGCGCGCACGGTCAAGGCCAGGGGCATTGCCTTCATGGAAAACAGCAAGAAGAGCCACGCCGTCGCGCTGTCGGACAAGACCTATCAGGGCGCACTGAGCCAGTTGCAGGCGGGCGGGACGAGTTGAGGCATCTGCCAATGGAGCGCAACCATGCCGGTCGATGACATTGTCTGCCCTGAACGCGAGCATGGCACGCTGATCTCGGCCCGGCAGACGTGCCGGACTGCCCTGATCGGCCATGCCCGCGCCGATCGTCGGCTGCTCTGCCTCGATACGGACATGGGTGGCCTGGAGAGTGGCTTTGGGGCGGCATTGCCCGAGCAGTATCTCGATGTGGGCATCGCCGAAGCCAACATGCTCTCGATTGCCGCTGGTCTGGCCCGTGGCGGCTGCAGGCCGGTGGCGCACACCATGGCGACCTTCGCGGCAAGCCGCGCCTGCGAGCAGATCAAGCTCGACATCGCCCATCATGATCTGCCCGTCACG
>CAXBKI010000298.1:0-4524 GCA_963975955.1 uncultured Devosia sp. | reverse complement strand
AGATAGCGAAACGCATCGGCGCGCTGGATCATTTTGGGATAGCCATCATAAGTGGCGATGAAATCCGGATAGGCCTCCGCCACGAAAGCCCGCATGCTCTCGTCCGTCCACAACCGGATGTCCCAGTCGGGATGGAGCTTTTGCCACTTGCCGTAATAATCCGCCATTTCGCGCGGCAGGTCAGTGTTCTTCCAGGTGAAATGCAGGATGCGGGGGATCATGGATACTGCTCGGATGAAACGGACGACATGGCGCTATCGCGCGTAGCGCCGCGCTTGTCCACCCGTCAGCGCATCTCGGCTAGGCCCATTTCTCCAGGACTGCACCGCTGGCGCCGCCAACAGGATCGGTCATGGGCAGCGGCACGGCGGCAATGCGCTGGTCCGCAGCAGGCCGCTCGCCAGGCTCCCCGCGCAGCAGATCCCAGGCTTGGCCAGGCGGATAGGCGCCAATCACCAGAAAGTCACTGCTGGCGGAAACGCGCTGATGGGTGGTGCCGGCTGGCAGGACCAGCACGTCACCGGCCGTGACGGCGAACAGGCGTCCCCCCGGGCCGCCCAGCCTGAGTTCGGCCTTGCCCAGCACAACCCCCAGGCATTCATGCGCGGTGGAGTGATAGTGATGAAAGTCATAAACGCCGGAACGCCATTGGCTCGGCCAGCCATTGCCGTTGAACAGTGCCTCCATGGCCTCGGCTGTGACATCTGCGGCGGCCAGAGCCTGCGCATAGATTACAGTCGGCTGGCGGCTGTTGGGAAAGCGGCCGTCGTCGACGAAGTACTCAAGGCTGGCGGCACTTTGTTTTGCGGGCATTGGCACTCCTGCATGATGCAGGTGCAACGCGCTGCCTCCCTGTCTGGTTCAAAGCGAAGCCAGACAGCGATTGATATGGCTGCGGGGGCTAGCCTCGCCCCCCGCTAGACATTGCCCGCAAACGTGTCGCAATCGCCTGGCTGGCCAGAGCTGTATCCGCGTTCGAACCAGGTCTTGCGCTGGGCCGAGGTGCCATGATTGAAGGTCTTGGGCACGGCAAAGCCCTGCATTTTTTTCTGCAGCGTATCATCGCCGATTTGTTCGGCAGCATTGAGCGCCTCGTCGATGTCGCCATTGTCGAGCAGGTTCTCCTGTCCGGCATAGTTGGCCCATACCCCGGCATAGCAATCGGCCTGCAGCTCGACCCGTACCGAATAGGCATTGGCCTCGTCCTGACTCATCGATTGCCGCCGCTGGTTGAATTCGGGCAGCACGCCGGTAATGTTCTGCACGTGATGGCCGATTTCGTGCGCCAGAACATAGGCCTGGGCAAAGTCGCCGGGCGCGCCGAACTGCTGGCGCAGTTCGTCATAAAAGCTCAGGTCGATATAGACGTTCTCGTCCTGCGGGCAATAGAACGGCCCGGTACGCGCGTCGGCGGCGCCGCAGCCGGTATTGGTCTGGCCAGTGAACAGCACCACCGTGGGTGCCGGATAGGTCTGGTTATTGGCCGCGAACACCTGGGTCCACAGGTCCTCGGTTTCCTTGACCACCACCCCGACAAAATCGCGCAACTCCGATTGCTCGGCACTGGCAGGTGCCTGGCTCGAAGAACTGGCTGTCGAACTGCTGGTGCTGCCCGTCCCCATCAGCATGTCGATCGGGTTCTGCCCGGTGACCAGCCAGATGATGCCAAGCACGGCCACAATGCCGATCAGGCTGCCCATTCCACCGCGACCGCCGCGTCCACCGCCGCCTGGCATGCGAAAGCCGCCGCCGCTGCCAAACGGACTGCCGCCCAGACCACCGCCACGCTGGCTGCGCCTGTCTTCAATATTGGAGCTTTGCTCGCGCCCGCGCCATTTCATGGTGATCACTTCTCCCGTGCCTGATTCTTCCTAGCAACAAGCAGCGGCAATGCAAACGGTTCCGCGCACCGGCACACATGCTGCGCCACGATCACGCTGCCGTCCCGGGAGCCGCTCGTCTGCTCGCAACCGCTCGGCATCGCGCCGCACCACGATTTTGCATGCCGGACCACTGTCACAAATTGACCAAACGATCAAAGTTTCTTAGCGTCCCTGTCGCGCCGTCATCCGCGCGTCACGTCCTGACGGCATTGAGCATGTTTATCCCCTTGCCGGGAGCCGCCGCCGAACCTGGTTCGGCAGTCCGGGAGCTTGTGCCCCCCGATGATTGAACTCATGCACTGTCCACCTCAGGGAGACTACCGATGAATTTCCTGCCCAAGATATCGCGGCGCACATTCCTGGCCGGTTCCGCCAGCGTTGGAGCCATGGCCGCCATGCACCCCTTTGCCACCATGGCCCAGGCCAATCAGGCCCATCTGCGCATTCTTGAGACCACCGATCTGCACGTGGCCGTCTTCGCTTATGATTATTATGCCGACGCCCCCAACAACACGATGGGTCTGGCGCGCACCGCCTCGATCATCGACTCGATCCGCGCCGAAGCCGGCAATTCCATGCTGATCGACAATGGTGACATCATCCAGGGCAATCCCATGGGTGACTACATGGCCTATGAAAAGGGCCTCGACGGCAATGTGCACCCCATCATCGCGGCGATGAACACGCTGGGCTACGAAGCCGCCACCCTGGGCAACCACGAGTTCAATTACGGGCTGGAATATCTCGACAAGGCTCTCTCGGGCGCCGAGTTCCCCTTCGTCTCGGCCAATCTGGTTCGTGGTGAACTGGCTGCCGATCCATTGAGCGACACCACCTACATCAAGCCCTATATGATCGTCGAAAAGGAGCTGGTGGATGGCTCGGGCGCGAGCAAGACCATCAAGGTCGGCCTTATCGGCTTCCTGCCGCCCCAGATCATGACCTGGGACGCCACCCACCTCGAGGGCCAGGTCAATACCCGCGACATCGTCGAGACGGCCAAGGCCTATGTCCCCAGGATGCGTGAGGAAGGCGCCGACCTCGTCATCGCTCTCTCCCACTCCGGCATTGCCGCCGACCAGACCACTGGCGCTGAAAACGCCTCTCTGCAACTGGCCGCCGTCGATGGCATCGACGTGGTTCTCACCGGTCACCAGCATCTGGTCTTCCCCGGGCCCGATTATGAAGGCGTTGAAGGTGCCGATATCGAGGCTGGCACGCTCAGCGGCAAGCCCGCCGTCATGGCCGGCTTCTGGGGTAGCCATATGGGCCTGATCGATCTGCTGCTCGAGCAGGATGCCGATGGCAAATGGACCATCGCCAGCCATACCTCCGAGGCCCGCCCGATCTCCGAACGCGTCGACGGCAAGGTCAATCCGCTGGTGGAAGACGAGGCCGGCGTCGTCGCGGCCGCCGAAACCGAGCACAAGGAAACGCTCGACTATATCCGGCGCCCCGTCGGTGAAACTGCCGCCCCGCTGTTCTCCTATTTCGCCCTGGTCGCTGACGATCCTTCCGTCCAGATCGTCAGCCAGGCCCAGACCTGGTACATTGCCCAGATGATGAAGGGCACCGAATATGAAGCCCTGCCGATCCTCTCTGCGGCGGCGCCCTTCAAGGCCGGTGGCCGTGGCGGTCCGGACTATTACACCGACGTCCCTGTCGGTCCGGTGGCGATCAAGAACGTTGCTGATCTCTACCTTTACCCCAACACCATCCAGGCCGTGGTCATCACCGGTGCCGATGTAAAGAACTGGCTCGAACGCTCGGCAGGCATCTTCAACCAGATCGAAAAAGGTGTGGTTGACGCCGAACTGATCAATCCCGACTTCCCGTCCTACAATTACGACGTGATCGACGGTGTCACATACAAGATCGACCTCACCCAGCCTTCCAGATATTCCTCGGACGGCAAGGAAACCATCAACCCCGACGCCAGCCGCATCGTGGACCTCATGTATGATGGCAAACCGGTCGATCCCGAGCAGCAGTTCGTCGTGGCCACCAACAACTACCGCGCCGGCGGCGGCGGCAATTTCCCCGGCATCAACTCCAGCGTCATTGTCTTCAAGGGTCCCGATACCAATCGCGACCTGATCGTTCGTTATATCGTCGAGCAGGGCACCATCGACCCCAAAGCCGACAGCAACTGGTCGCTCGCGCCCATTGGCGACACCACGGTGCTGTTTGCCACCGGACCGAAGGCCGCAGAGCATCTCGACGATGTCAAATCGATCAAGATCGAGGCGACCGGCGACACCAATGCCGATGGTTTCGGGCTGTATCGTATCGCCCTCTGAAGCCTGAAGAACACCAATGGGATGAGGGGGCCGCTATGGCTCCCTCACTGTTTTCGGAGACCGGTATATGCGGCTCATCTTGTCGGCACTCTTGCTCTGTCTACTTGCCATGCCTGCCCAGGCGGAAATACCGCTGAGCGGCTCCTTTGTGGCCGGCGCGGCCTGCCCGGCCCTGCAATCGATCCGCCGCCAGACCAATCCGGGCAACATCAGCATCGAGCCGGGCAAGCGCTACGATCTGGTCGCAGCCAATAGCAATATGCCCAGCCATTTCTGGATCGTCGTCCCCGGCGCGCAGCCGGATCGACGGTGGGTCGCCGTCACCTGCGGTCAGCGCTCGG
>CAXBKI010000297.1:0-4546 GCA_963975955.1 uncultured Devosia sp. | reverse complement strand
CCAGGGCGACAAGGTTCTCGGACACGACCTGATCGGGCGCAGCCGCCAGGATCGGGGTTATTGCTGCCGCCACAGGCTCGGCCTCGATCGGCTCGACCGGGGTTGGCGTCACGGCCTGGGAAGGGGCCAGTGTCTCCGTCGGGGTCTCGGTGCGGGGCGGGGCCTCGGCCACTTCCGGGGCCAAAGGCGGCTGATCCTGCGGGACGGGCTGCAGCGTCAGGGTTTCGACAGGATCGATCATCGCCCCCTCCTGGGCGACGCTGCCGGACGACACCAGGTTTTCACTCGAGCTGGTTTGCAGGGTGGCATTCTGGTTGCTCGAGACCGTGTCCATGGTGACGATATCGATCGTCACGGCGCCGGGCGCCGGGGCATCATCGGGCTGGGGCCAGACGAAGCCGATCAGCGCAGCGCCGAAAATCCCGACATGAACCAGCGCGGAGCCGGACAGAGCATAGCGCATGGACTAGGGCGTCCCCTGGGGCGAGGTGACCAGGCCGATGCGGGAATAGCCGGCACTGGCCAGTTCGCCCATCACGGCCATGATGGCGCCATAGGCGGCGTTGGTGTCGCCGCGCACATAGAGCCGTTCTTCGCTCCCCTCGCTGGCGAGCCCCGCAACGGTGCTGACCAGCGTCTCCAGCGTTACGGCAGCTCCGTCGATGGAGAGGGCACCATCGGGCTGGACGGTCACGGTGATCGGCCTGGTCTGCAGCGGCATGGCCTGCGCCCGGCTCTGCGGCAGATCGATGGGTACGCCGGTGGTCATCAGCGGCGCGGCGACCATGAAGACGATGAGCAGGACCAGCATCACATCGACCATGGGGGTGATGTTGATATCGCTGATCGGCGCCCTGCCCCGGCCGCGTCTGGCTCTGCTGCCCAGCGCCATGCCCATCAGAGCGCCCTGCCCGCATCGAGCTGACGCGACAACAAGGCGACCAGACGATCGGCAAAGCCTTCGAGCCGGGCAATCAGCTTGCCGGAATCGGCGCTGAGCTTGTTGTAGGCGACGACCGCCGGAATGGCGGCAAGCAGGCCGAGCGCCGTCGCCAGCAAGGCTTCGGCGATGCCCGGCGCGACGACGGCAAGGCTGGTGTTTTCAGCCGCGGCAATGGCGGTAAAGGCGTTCATGATGCCCCAGACCGTGCCAAACAGGCCGACAAAGGGCCCCGCGCTGCCAATGGTCGCCAGAAAGCCAAGACGGCTTTCAAGCCGCGCGCTTTGCTCGCTCACGGCCAGATCGAGGGCGATTTCCAGGCGGCTCTGCAGCCCGAGGGATGTCGCGGCCTGGGCGGCGTGGCTTTTGTCCCACTCCTCCATGGCGGCCAGAAACACGGCGGAGAGGCCCTGCTGGTCGGCCTCGGCATAGTCCGCGCGCAGCGCGGCAAGCGAGTCCGCCCTGGCGAATGCCTGGTCGAAGGCCGCCATGTCGCGCCGCGCCCTGGCATAGGCGGCCAGCCGGTTGGCGATGATGGCCCAGACATAGACCGAGGCGACGACCAGGCCGATCATCACGGATTTGACGACCCAGTCGGCCTGCATAAACAGGGCGAACATGGAGAAATCGTGGGCGGGCACAGTCGTCATGGTGAGCCTCAAATACCAAAGATGATGTCGGGGCGGCTGGTGGTCACCAGACCATCGAGGCAGGCGGTGGGCGCGATATCGGCACCCTCGCAGGCGGTGATGTCATTGATCAGCAGGCGGCCGATCTGGTCGCAAGGCAGGTTGCCGAGTTCGAACTGCAACACCTTGGTCTTGCCCGGGGTCAGCGCCTTGAAGTCAAGCGTCACGATGCGGTCGATGGCGCCGTCGGTGGTGAAAAAGGCCACTTCGACGGCGGCGCGATCGAGCGGCGCCGGCAGATCATTGGTGGCCAGGAAGCTGACCCGGCAGCCCTTGTCGCTGGCCTGCAGCGCATTGAGTTCAAGCGCCAGCGTGGCAGGAGCCGCAGCCGGCCCGGGCGACGTTGATTGCTGGGCCAGAGCCGGCGTGAGGGTAAGCGCACAGATCATGAGCGCGGAGGACAATCTGGTCATCAGGCAACCTTGCTGGACAGAGAAAGAGCGTCGGGGCGCTGCACCGACTGCGGCAGAACAAAGGGCACGGAACGGGGTGGCAGCGCCCCCACGCGCATCGGGCAATCAAAGACCGAAGCGATCAATTCATCGCGCAGCACGGTGGCGGGGGTGCCCATGCCGGCCACGCGGCCATCGCGCAGCGCCACGATAGTGTCGGCATACATGGCGGCCAGGTTGAGATCGTGCAGGATGGCGACAACGCCACCGCCGGCATCGGCAAACCGGCGCGCCACATCCATGATCATCAGCTGATGCCTGATATCCAGGCTCGAGACGGGCTCGTCCAGGAACAGATAGCGCGGCACGCCATCAAGCACGGGCTGCCAGACCTGGCAGATAACCCGCGCCAGTTGCACGCGCTGCTGCTCGCCACCGGAAAGTTCGCCATAGAAGCGGGCGCCGAAGCCGCTCAAATCCACCCGCGCGAGGGCCTCATCGGGCAGGCGGCGGAGGGCATCGGGGGCAATGCCGGGCCGGCCCGCCGTCAGCCCCATGGCGACGACTTCGCGCACGGTGAAGGGAAAAGGCAGGGTGCTCGACTGCGGCAGCACGGCGCGCATGGTTGCGGCCATGGCCGGAGACATGCCGGCGACATCGTGACCATTGATCGCAATGGTGCCGCTGAAGGGGTTATCGCGGCACAGGGCCTTGAGCAGGGTGGACTTGCCCGAGCCATTGGGCCCGATGACCACGGTGACCTGGCCCGGCCGCGCCGTGAAGGAGATGTCCTCCAGGATGCGGCGCGAGCCGATATCGACCGAGATATTGCTGACTGAGATCATTGTATTACCAGGCAAAGGCGGCGCGTTTACGCAGCAGGATCCACAGGAAGAACGGGCCGCCGACGGCCGCGGTCACAATGCCGATGGGCAGCTCGGCGGGGGCGACGATGACCCGGCTGACCGCATCGGCCAGCAGCAGGAATGCGGCGCCCAGCAGCGCCGTGGCCGGCAGCAGGTAGCGATGGTCGGGACCGATGACGAGGCGCAGCAAATGCGGCACGACGATGCCGACAAAGCCGATGCCGCCACTGACGGCCACCGAGGCGCCGGTCGCGGCGGCGACGGCCACGATCACCACGCGCTTGAAGCGCTGCACGGAAATGCCCAGATGCCCGGCGGTTGCCTCGCCCAGGGTAAGGGCATTGAGCCCCTTGGCCAAAAAGGCCGAGACGAACAGCGCCAGCACAATGATCGGACCGGAGGCCATTATCTTGGTCCAGTTGGCGCCGGAGAGCGAGCCGAGCCCCCAGAACGTGAGGTCGCGCAGCTGGCTGTCGGTGGCGATATAGACCATGACCCCGGTGACCGCGCCGGCCAGGGCGCCCAGCGCAATGCCCGCCAGCAGCATGGTGGCAATGGCGGTCTGGCCGCTGCGCGTGGCGACCCGATAGAGAATGAAGGTGGTGACCAGCCCGCCGCCGAAGGCTGCCAGTTGCAGGGCGTAGATGCCCAGAAAGGCGGTCAGCGGCGCCAGGGCCGTGGTGCCCAGCACGATGATGCTGACAGCGCCGAGCCCCGCCCCGGCAGAGACGCCGACCAGGCCCGGATCAGCCAGCGGATTGCGGAACAGCCCCTGCATCAGCAGACCCGACACCGCCAGCGCAGCGCCGATCAAGACGCCCAGAATCATGCGCGGCAGCCGGATATTGTAGATGACCGCATGGTCGCGCGCGGCCAGCTGCTCACTGGCGGGGCCGTGGCCGAACCAGCCGCCGATAATGCCCCAGGTGGACGCCCCCGAGGCCCCGGTGGTCATGGAAACAACCATGGCCACCAGCAGGAGCACCACGAGCGCCGCGACGGTTATCCGTCCCAGCCCGCTGCGATCGCCGGCGGGCGGTGCTGCGGTGAGCCTGTCGACAGCCATCGCCGTCACTGCCGCTGCTCGCCATAGAGCGCGTCGACCACATCACCGATGGCCTGTGGCGTGCGGGGCCCGAAGCCGAGCAGATAGGAGCCCTCGAGCCGGATGATGGCGTGGTTCTGGCCGGCAGGCGTCAACGCAATGGCCGGATTGGCCAGCAGATCGGCATCGCTGGCGCCGTGATCGCCGCCCCGGTCCATCACCAGGATGACGTCGGGCGCCGCCTCGATGATCGCCTCTTCGGTGAGCGCCTTGTAGCCGGAATAGGCATCAATGGCATTGACGGCGCCGGACAGCGCGATGACGCCGTCGGCGGCGGTGTGGGTGCCCGAGGCCTGGATCTTGCCGCCATCGGTGGAGAGCACGAAGAGCACGCGCTTGCGCTCGGCGATATTGGCGGTGCGGGCCTGCACCGCCGCCAGGGCCTCGCCGAGTTCGCCGGCAAGCGCCTCGGCCTTGTCGGTCTTTTCCCAGGTGAAGCCGTCCCCGGTCCGGCCGAAATGGCCGTTGGCCGCCGTCGGGCGGTAGATCGGGCGCAGCAGGTCGAGCATGCGCACGATGCCCTTGGGGCGCAGGTCGAAGTGCTCGGCCACCAG
>CAXBKI010000296.1:0-4555 GCA_963975955.1 uncultured Devosia sp. | reverse complement strand
CGTTCGTCGCCGAACGCTTCATGGATGAACTCACTTCGAGCCAGGGCGACACTTTGGAGATCAAGGTGTTTGACGGCGCAGCCGCCGATGACGCCCTGTTGATCTATTCCAGCCTATCTGAGACTGCCGCAGCCGTGCCGACTTATGAAATCACCAGGACCATTGCGGTGATGGGGCAGGTCTGGACGATTGTATGGTCGAGCACCGATCGCTTCGACGATGCGGTCAACAACAACGAACCGCTCTTGGTGTTGCTGGCCGGCTTCCTGGTCTCGGGACTGTTTGCCGTGTTTCTGCTCAGCTACACCAGGCGCGAAGAGACCATCCGGCATCAGGTTCTACAGAAGACGCGCGAGATCGCCGCGCGGGAGCAGGAGAACAGCGCAGTGGTCAACACCGCCGTGGTGGGGATCCTGTTGCTTGATGAGAGCGGAAAGGTGCTGTCGGTCAACGAAGCAGCCCGTGATATTTTTGGTCTGCGACCCGAGGAAGCGGTAGACATGTCCATCAGCGACCTGCTGCAGATCAAGGCTGGCCAGACCGTCGCCCAGATGCTGGAGGCTTCGATTTCCTCCAAGGCAGCTCAGACAAAGCCTGCGTCCGGGCGGCACCGGCACGGCAAACGTCTTGACCTTGAGTTTCAGCTCAACCCCTGGACCACGGAAGACGGACAGACACGCTACACGGCAATTGTGCGCGACGTGACCGTCCAGCATCAGATTACGCTCGCCCTCGAAGACGCCCAGGCACGCTGGCGCAGCGCCTTGAGCGGGGCCCGCATCGGCGTGTTTGATGTCAATCTGGTAACTGGGGAGTCGATTGTCTCTGACACCTGGCTGGAAATGCTTGGTTTTACCGCCGCGGACTCCATAGATCCGCAGGTCGAGTGGCGAGCGCGAATCCACCCCGATGATCTGGTCAAGGTCGAGGCTGCCGACGCTGCCTGTCTTGCTGGCGCCACACCGCGGACGCAATCCGAATATCGCATCCGGCATCGCGCGGGAAACTGGATCTGGTTGCGTTCTGACGCCAGCGTCACCGAGCGGGACGAGCAGGGACGGGCGCTGCGGCTGGTGGGTACGCAAACCGACATCAGCGCGCTCAAGGATGCCGAGTCGGCGCTGCGCTCAAGCGAGGAGCGGTTGCGCAGCGCCATCGAAAATGCGCCGATCGGCATGGCGCTGATCGACAGCGATGGGAATTGGATCAATGTCAACGAGGCGTTGTTTGCCTTTCTGGGTTATTCACCCGAGGAGTTTCTGGAGCTCAAGGTGGGTGACCTCACCCATCCAGACGATGTGGGGCTCGACCGCGAGCTGATCGCCAAGCTGGTCTCGGGTGAGATCTCCGACTACCAGTTGGAAAAGCGCTACGTGCACAAACAGGGCCATGCCGTCTGGGGCCTGCTCAGCGTGTCGGCCGATCGCGACGAGGACGGCGGCATCCACTATTTTATCGCCCAGATTCAGGACATTCAGCATCGCAAGGAAATGGACCGGATCAAGTCCGAGTTCATTTCCAATGTGAGCCATGAGCTGCGCACGCCGCTGACATCCATCAGGGGATCGCTGGGCCTTGTGATGGGGGCAATGGCAGCAGAGGTTCCCGAAGGGATGATGCGCCTGCTGACGATTGCGCACAAAAACAGCGAGCGGCTGATCCTTTTGATCAATGATATTCTTGATCTGGAGAAGATGAACTCGGAGAAGCTGCAATTCAGGATCGAACCGCACAATCTGCGCGAGGAAATCGTGTTGGCAATCGATACGAATCTCAGCTTTGCAGCTCAGTTTGACGTCGATATCGTGCTTGATGACCCTGGCATCGATGTGGTGTGCGATTTCGACAGCGACCGGTTGCAACAGGTATTGTCCAACCTGCTCTCGAACGCAGCCAAGTTCTCGCCGCGCGGTGGCACGGTGCATCTGGGTGTGGCGATTGTGGGGAAAATGGCGCGGGTCAGTGTAACAGACACCGGTTCTGGTATTCCCAGCAGCTTTCGTAGCCGCATATTCTCGCCGTTCTCCCAAGCCGATGCCTCTGCCACACGAGAGAATGGCGGCACCGGATTGGGCCTGCATATCGCCAAGCAGATGATGGAAAAAATGGCCGGGTCGCTGGACTATTCCAGCGTCGAGGGTGTGGGCAGCACATTCTGGATCGATCTGCCGCTGAGCGCGGCAGTCGTCGCTGATCCGGCCAAGAGCGCCAGCCTGCAGTCTGCATTGCAGTTGCCGCGCGTCCTGCATGTGGAAGATGATGCCGACTTTTGCGAGTTCATTGCGACGGCATTGGCCGGAAAGCTCGAAATTGCCCATGCCGGCACATTGAGCGAAGCGCGTAGGGTGTTGACAGAGCAAAGCTTTGATCTTGTCCTGCTCGACCTGCAACTGCCCGACGGGAATGGGCTGGATCTGCTCGATGAACTTGACCAGTTCAATGGCCGTCCGGTCATTGTGCTGACAGCGACCGAAACCGTTGCTGCCGATGCACGGGTGCGCGCTACGCTGGTGAAGTCGCGTACCGCCGAGTCAACCATTGTCGAGCTTATCCTGGCGGCGGCCACATAACTGTCGATCCGCGCCTGGCGCGGGCCTAGTTCGGCCAATCCATCAGCGCACAGACCTGTTGGGCCAGTGCCATGGGGTCAAATGGCTTGGCAATCACACCGGTGACGTCGAGAGCAAGCAGCCGCTCGACTTCGGACGGCTGGGTGCGTGCCGTCACGAAAATGATGGGAATGCCTGCAGTAGCCGGATCCGCAAGCAGGGCAGCCCGCGTCATAGGCCCGTCCATTTCCGGCATCATCACGTCCAAGAGCATCACGTCGGGTTGCCATTCGCGGGCCATCTGCAATGCCCGGGCGCCACTGGAGCATTCCTGAACCTGGAAAACCTTGTTCAATTGCAGGCACATGACGGCCACCGTGCGGATGTCGGGCTCGTCGTCAATATACAAAACACGCATCGCATATCCATGTCGCAGCAGTGCGCATCAATGCCCTGCCAATCTCCCCAGCCTATAGCAAAAGTCCGTCGCTGGACATTGACTGGCCGTCTTTGCTCATCGCAGCAACGCATCCCGAACGGACGGGATGGGCTGGATCGTGCTGGCTAGGGTGCGAAGTGGTCGCCCATAAAGTATGGCCAGATTACCAAGCCAAGCAAGCCCTTCATAAAATCGAGATGCAGAAAGCCGATGGTGAACAGCCAGCCGGCAAACCAGAAAGCGCCAAGCGAACTGTGCTGGGTGATGTGAATGCGGTCCATTTGTGTCGTCCTATTGCCAACCACATAGTATGCATTTTGCATGGCGCGACATTGATCGGCATCAATAGTACGCGCCCTTGAGCTTGCTTTGGCGGCTGAAGGGCCGCAGATGGGGCGGGGGGGGAAAGCCATGAACAACAACGCTGAAGCCGCCGACTCGCCGAGTCTTGAAGGAACTGGAGCGGTTGTGGCGCGGGAATGGTTTCTGGCCGTTTCCGTGATCACCTGCGCCATCTTCTTTGCATTTGGCGATGTGCTGTTCGCTGGACTGTCGAGCTATCTGGGTCTGACGCTGCTGTTTGTCTGGCTGTTTGCGGTGGTGGTTGGATCAGCACTGGGCGTGGTGCGTCACGCGGAAGCCATTTCGGAGCGCCTTGGCGAACCCTATGGCACGCTGGTGCTGACGCTCTCGATTACCGCCATCGAGGTGATGAGCATTACGGCGGTGATGCTGCATGGCGAGCAGAACCTGACGCTGGTGCGCGATACGCTGTTTTCAGTGGTCATGATCCTGATGGGTGGCATGACGGGACTGTCGCTGCTGCTCGGGGCGATCAAGCACCGCGAGCAGACGATCAATTTGCAGGGGGCCAATGCCTATCTCGGGGTCATTGTCCCGCTGGCGGTCCTGAGCCTGGTGCTGCCCGATTTCACCAGCTCAACCGAAGGGCCGACCCTGTCTCTGGTGCAGAAGATCATGGTGGGGAGTATCGCCGCCGGGCTCTATGTAACCTTTCTGTTGATTCAGACGGGCCGGCACCGCAGTTACTTTACCCAGCCTGCCATGGCCGAACAGGCTGAACCCCATTCGCATGGGCCGCTGGCGCGGCATATTGCTCTGCTGCTGGCCTATATCCTGCCGGTGGTATTCCTGGTTGAGCAGTTGGCACGTCCAATCGACTACATCATTGAAACTCTGGATGCCCCGCAGATGGTGGGTGGCGTCATGGTGGCCATTCTGGTGGCCACGCCCGAAGGCATTGGCGGGATCAAGGCAGCCCTGCGCAATCAGTTGCAAACCTCGGTCAATGTATTCCTGGGCTCGGTGCTGGCCACAATCGGCCTGACAGTTCCCATCATGCTGGTGCTGTCCCAGATGCTGGGCATTGACCTGATCCTGGGGCTGAAGGCGGACAATCTGGTATTGCTGCTGCTGATGCTGGCGGTCAGCGTGATCACCTTTTCAAGTGGGCGCACCAATCTGCTGCAGGGCGCGGTGCACCTGTTGCTGTTTGTGGCGTTCTTGATCCTGCTGTTTCAGGGCTAGAGCGAGATTTTGGAATCTG
>CAXBKI010000295.1:0-4575 GCA_963975955.1 uncultured Devosia sp. | reverse complement strand
CTGTGGAATGGCGCCATGACGGAGCTGGACACTATTCGCGCGATAGCGCTGCGCCATGCCGGTGCCCCCCACCCGGCGATGCCGCGGCTGCACATCTATCGGTTCGACAATCCCACCGACGCCAACGGCCTGATCTATCAGCCCGTCGTCTGCCTGGTGCTGCAGGGCCGCAAGCGCACCTTCATCGGCGATGGCGTGCTCGAATATGGCGCCAGCGCATGCATGGTCGTGGCTGCCGAACTGGCGGCCGTCGGACAGGTTTGCCAGGCCTCGACGGACGAACCCTATCTCGCCCTCAACCTTTATCTCGATCCCGCGGTGATCTCGACAATCCTGCTGGACATGAACGGCATGGCCGAGCCCGCCATGAGCCCGGGCTTCGGTGTCGCCGAGGCGGGGCCGGCGCTGCTCGATGCCTGGTGCCGCCTCGCCAGCCTGCTCGACCGGCCCGACGAGATAGCGGTGCTGGCGCCCCACCTCGAGCATGAACTGATGTTCCGTCTGCTGATGGGCCCGCACGGCGCCCTGCTGCGCCAGATCGCCGGCGCGGACACCAGGCTGTCCCATATCCGCCGGGCCATGGCCTTTGTTCGCCAGCATTATGCCGACCATCTCAGCATCGACGCCATGGCGGCGGTCGCCGGGATGAGCGTGTCGGTGTTTCACCGTCGGTTCAAGGCGGTGACCGGCGTCAGCCCGCTGCAATATCAAAAGCAGATTCGCCTGCACGAGGCGCGCCGGCGCCTGGTGACCGAACATGCCGAGGCCGCCACCGTGGGCTATGCCGTTGGCTATGAAAGCGCCTCCCAGTTCTCGCGCGAGTATAAGCGGCTCTTCGGCGCTCCACCGCGTCGCGATGCGGACTCCTTGCAGTCCATCGTCGAAGCCGGCCCATAAAGCCCGCCATGCATGCGGCAAACGACAGGCGTGGTTATGATAAAACCGCGCCTGCCATTGCTTGCGCCGGTGCGCATCGGCGGCCGAGCTTACGGCAACAGCACCAGCACGGCGCTCGTCACCACACTGCTGACCAGGAAATAGGGCGCGTTGACCATCGTGTAGTAGAACGGCCTGGGGAAATTGGGATTGATCGCGATCGTCATGCACATGGCCAGCAGATAGCCGACGCCGACCACCAGCCCGAACGAGAGGGCATCGGCGAGCGCGGTAATGCCGACCATCCGCATGATGGCAGCCGTGGTGACGATCATGACGAGGTTGCAGGCGAAGGGGCCAAGCACGGTCAGCATATCCGGTCTGGCCGCCGGCATGGTCTCGCGGCCTAGCGCCATGGCGTAATACCGGGGAACGAGGGCGCCGAAATAGACGCCCCCAAAGACAAAGCCGAACACGCCAGCCGCAAGAACGCCCCACAGACTGATCTGGGCAAAGGCACTGAAAATCATGGTTTCACTCTTCTGTTAAAGGCGGGCTGCCAAGCACCCAAAGGGCGTCGCTGCCGTCCGCAAACGCATCGGTCTTCGCCCTCCGGCCTGGAGAAAGCGATGAACCGGGTATAGAGCTACCCAACTGACACTTCACGGCAGTTGGACGATGAGCGGACCCGACAGATTGCTGCGCCTGCTGCAGCTGATGCGCATCATGGCACCCCCGATCACGGCGCAGCGCCTGGCGATCGAACGCGGGGTCTCCGTACGGTCGATCTATCGCGATATCGAGCTGTTGCGGCTGTCGGGGGCCCGCATCGAGGGCGAGCGCGGCTATGGCTATCGCCTGACCGAGGACTATGCCCTGCCGCCGCAGACATTCGATCGTCTGGAAATCGAGGCGATTGCCCTAGGGCTGGGCGAAGTGCGCCAGATGGGCGACCCGGACCTGGCCCGCGCGGCCGAATCCGTGCTCGCCAAGGTTGCCGCAACCTTGCCCGACGATCGCGAGCAGCAATTGCTGCATTCGATATCCCATGTCTATCGGCCAGCTGGCCGCTACGGCGCGCTGCCGCATCTGCAGGCGATACGGCAGGCCTGCTGGGAGGAAGAGGAGATCGAGATCGGCTATTCCGATCAGGCGGGCACTGTCAGCCAGCGCATCATTCGCCCGCTGGCCATCATGTATAGCGACCATGTCCTGACGGTCTTGGCCTGGTGCTGCTTGCGCCACGACTTTCGGATGTTCCGGATCGACCGGGTCGACAGCCTGGCCAGAAGGCGAACCAGCTTTCGCCCCCGGCGGGCAAGCCTGTTGCGCCAATATCTGGCCCTGCTCCGCGCCAAAAAACATCAAACAACGGCCGCTGAAGGGACGGAGCCGGCCAACATCACCTGACAGCAGCGGGCCCCGGTAGCGGGCGTTTGGGGGCTTTCGGCTACCCGCCAAAGGCCGCCAATCCCGGTGCCGGCCGCTTCCACAACCCGCAGCGCGCCTCGACTGGCCCTGGCTGCTCAATCCTTGCTAGGGTAGGCTTCCGAATTTCAGCACTGACCCGAAAGAACCAGCATGGCCATTGCCATGACAGGCTTTCATTCTTGCCACCAGGGTAGCCAAGATGAACAGGCCTTTTGTCTCACTGCGTCCCGAGATCACCCGGAGCCACGCCCTCACGCTGATGGACTGGCTGGAAGATGAGCGCGTCGTCCGTTTCCTCAGCGATTCGCCCGGCGTCTCCCGGTTCATCGAACAGGCGATCGAGCGGACCCAGATGCCGATCCTGACCCATCTGTTCAATCAGGGCGGCCGCTTCTTCATGGTCTATGACCGGGAGGACATGCCGGTCGGCTTCGTCCGCCTGATCAGGACGGGCCGTGAGTGCGAGATTGTCCTGGTCATCGGCGACCAGGACAAATGGGGGCGCAGACTGGGGGCAAGTGCCATCCGCCAGGGCTTGAAGCTGGCCTTTCTCGAGATGCGGGCCGAGAAGGTCATTGCCAGGATCCACCCGGACAATCTGCGCTCGCTCAAGGCTTTTCAGCGCTGCGGCTTTGTGCTCGAGCGCAAGACGCCGGCCCTCAATACCCTGTGCCTGACCGCAGGCGGTTATCGCCAGCGCCTGCGCGCCGGCGCCATGGCGGATTCCACCGACATCTACATCACCGAGATGGACAAGGCCCGGCTCCAGAGCCTGATCGAGCGCGAAGAGGGGCCGGCAATCGTCGAGCTCGAACACGAGATCGAAAGAGCCATTGTCGTCGATCCCCGGCACGTCGCGCCCGATGTGGTGACAATGAACTCGACAGTTGCCCTGCATGTGGACGACGATGCCCGCCAGGTGTGTCTGGTCTATCCGCAGGACGCCGACGCGGGCACGGGCAAACTCTCGGTATGCTCCGATATCGGCGCCGCGATCCTGGGCTATCGGGCGGGCGCGGTCATCGACTGGACGATTGCCGATCGCACGCGCCGCATTGTGATCGGCAAGGTGCTCTACCAGCCCGAATCCGCCGGCGACTATCATCTGTGACCGCAGCGGGACGGCAAGGGAAATGGCGCAGCGCGAGCCGCGAGCCCGACACCAAAAGGCGGGGTGGATGCTGTAGATACGCAAAATACGACGACTGGTTATCACGGTCTGCGTACGGCAAGATCAGGCTTTGAGATTAACAGGATCCCATGGCATGACGTTCATTGAATACATAATGCTTTTGATGGTGATCGGCGCGGCAGTCTTCGTCGCCTATAAAATGAAGCGTGACTCTTCAGACATGCTGCGAGATCAGATTGAGTTGCACCGGGAACGCCAGCGAGCAATCAAGGGCGACTACACCAAGAAAGACTGAGCCACGGCTGCTTCCGAACGCCGCCATACTTACCAAAAGGATTAAATTGGGAGCGTGAGCTGACCGCCCGCTCTTCGGTCAAGGCGTCGTCCCCAAGCGCGGTGTTACCAAGGTTATTACGCCGCTTTCGTCCTTGATCCCGACACCAAAAGGCGGGCGGATGGATCCGACGATGCGGCATTGCGGCCCGTCACACGTCTTTTTAGGCAAGGAGAATAACCATGGAAGCCAATCAACTGCATCGTGGCCGGCTCATCGACCATATCCAGCTTGTGGTCGAGGACCTCAAGGCCAGCCGGGATTTCTACGCCGCGGCTCTGGCCGTGCTGGGCATTCCCATCGTCGATACGGCTGACGACTTCTTCTGGGCCGACGAACTCGTTGTGTCATCGGCGACCAGCCCAGCTGCCCTGGGGGTGCTGACCGGGCGTCATCATCTGGCCTTCCAGGCCGGTGACCGCGCCAGCGTGGACGCCTTCTACCAGGCGGCGCTGGCCCATGGCGGGCGCGACAACGGCGCCCCCGGCGAGCGGGCCTATCACCCAGGTTACTACGCCGCTTTCGTCCTTGATCCCGACGGCAACAATATTGAGGCGGTATATCATGGCGAAGCCAAGCGCAGCGCGCCCTCGGTGGTCATCACTTTCTAGAGCCGCCGGCGGCTGCCGCGACCATGGCGGAGGCTGAAAGGACAGCGGGGGCTCTCGCGCCCCCTCCCGGCCTCTCCCGGCCTCTCCCATCAAGGGGGCGGCAGCGTTCCGGGGGTGGGACAGATCCGGCTCCCCCTTCACCGTTTCGTCATTAACCCTGCTCCGGTCTGCCCACATCTCGCCGCCATCGC
>CAXBKI010000294.1:0-4587 GCA_963975955.1 uncultured Devosia sp. | reverse complement strand
TCACCAGCGACAGGTACACATATAGATTTTGACCGGTTGGTCAGCAATAGATACGTCAACATGCCTGCCATGCATTTTACACAGCGACAAGTTGTCAAACCGATAACGGCCGAACCCCTTGTGCCGAAAGGCCATTTTGCGCCTGCCTCGTGAGCAGGCGCGCCTGGCTAGAATACGGCGAGGTACTTGAGCAGCGAAATGATGCCGATCACGATGACCACGATCTGCAGAATCTGGCGGAGCTGCGCCTCGATCGGCAGGCGCTGGACCAGCCACAGAATGAGGACGACCACCAGGAAGGTGATCAGAATGCCGACAAGAACGGAAGTGCCCACTTTAAATTCTCCAAGTGCGCTTGGTGCGCTCTGGGTAACGCGGCCGTGAAGTCTTGGTTGCATTCTCCCTGCGGGCTCCCAGCAAGGCAAAAAAAAGCCCTGTCCGAAGACAGGGCTGATGATAGGGCCGAAGCCAAATCGAAAGTAGGGCAGAGGGCAAGGGAGGAGGATATGCGCTCTGCCGGTGAACCTGGATCGAGGGAGGAGGATACGATCCCGGTTCGGTGTCGCGATACTTGTTCCGAGGGAGGAGGATACGGAACGCGCCTCAGCGACGCCCCCTTTATGAACTCTACTGATCTGGTCGGCAATACGGTATGGGGAATGCCAGCCATGCAAATGCTGCACGTGCGGCAAAAAAAATGTGGCCCCGCTCGAGGGGAGAGCGGAGCCACAAGGCTGCGGGAACAAGTCCCCACAAGGAGGGAACGCAGAGGGCGCAAGGGAGGAGGAGAAGCGCCCGCTGTGCTAGGCGGGATATAGGCTGTGTCGGTATGCCTAACAATCAGGCATCGCGTATAATAGCTATGCAGTGACTGCATAGATTTTAGAACATTTCTGCCAAAGCGGGGCCGGATGGGGCTTTTGTGCCGGCGCGGTCCCGCCGATCGTGGCTCAGAGCCAGCCGCGCCGCTTGAAAAACAGATAGGGCAGCACGGCAGAGGCCACCATGCCCGCCAGCGCCATCGGATAGCCGAAGTGCCAGCTCAGTTCGGGCATGTTGCCGAAGTTCATGCCGTAGATCGAGGCCACCAGCGTGGGGGGCAGAAACACCACGGCAGCGACCGAGAAGATCTTGATGATCTGATTCTGCTCCAGATTGATCAGGCCCAGGGTCGCGTCGAGCAGGAAATTGACCTTGTTGGACAAGAAGCCGGCGTGGTCGGCCAGCGCCTGGGCGTCGCGCTGCAGCACCTTGAAGTCCTGGCGCACTTCACGCGGGGCGCGGGCCGCATTGGGCAGGCGGGGCTGGTGGAAGGTGGTCAGCCGCAGGATGGTGATCAGGCTTTCGCGCACGAGCGTGAGCATGTCGCCCTTGTTGCCGATCTTTTCGATCAGGCCCTCGAGATTGCGCGACTTGCGATTGGCACTCTTGACGCGGGAGCGGAATACCTCGCGCGAAATGCCGTCGAGATCGTCGCCGGTGGTTTCGAGCACCTGCGCGATCCGATCGATGAAAGCGTCGAGCAGGCCCGCCATGACGTGTTCGCCAGTGCTCAGCACGCGGCCGCTGCTGCGCAGGGCCAGGGCCTCGAAGGTGGTGAAGGGCATGGGCTCGGCATAGCGGATGGTCACCAGCGTAGTGCCGCGCAGCACAAAGGTCACCGGCACCTTGATCGGATCGTGCTCATGGATCTTGCTGAGAACGGTGGCCGTCATGAATTCGGCCTCGGCCTCGGCATAGAGGCGGGCCGAGGGCTCGATATCCTTCATCTCGTCGCGCGAGGGCACGAGGATGCCCAGGCACTGCTCGACGAGATGCTCTTCCTCGCGTGTGGGGTTGATCAGATCATACCACACGCCCTGATCCAGGTTCTGGGGGCTGTCGGTTGCCTCAACGGGCAGGCGGGCGAGGTGGTCGCCGGAAACGGTATAGATACGCAGCATCGCAGGGGTCCTTGTGCACGGGCAGCAGCGCCGGTGCGACCTGCTGCGTCACCTCGGCGTGCTTGCCGTCCTGGCGGTAGATCGACTTCGAGAGTCGGGGTTCACTATCGGGGTCCGTAGTAGGTCAACGATGCCGCAGCGATGCCTCGGATGGGCGGCCGCGTCAAGGCACACAAGCGCAACCGGCGCCAGAATGTCAGGGCGCCGCTTCAAAGCCGGCGATGGCTGCCGGCAGTTCGCCCAGATGGGCAATGCGGGCATAGCGGGGCTCGTCCAGCGGTTCCTCGGCATGCTCATAGGACCAGGTCAGGTCATGGGGAACGAAGACCCCAAAGCCGCCTGCAGCCAGGGCAGGCAAAACATCCGAGCGCAGCGAATTGCCGGCCATCAGCGTGTGCGCGGGGCCTTCGGTGTGCCGGGCAAAGATGCGCGCATAAGTGTCGGGCGTCTTGTCCGTCACGATCTCTATGGCCGAGAAATATTCGGCCAGCCCTGAGGCGGCGAGCTTGCGCTCCTGATCAAAGGCATCGCCCTTGGTGACCAGGATCAGGCGATAGCTGTCGCCCAGGGTGGACAGCGCCTGATCGACATAGGGCAGGGTCTGGATGGGGTAGTTCAGCAGTTCGCGCCCGGCGGCGAGGATTTCCGCGATCACCGGGCCGGGCACTCGGTGGTCGGTGACCTCAAGCGCCGTTTCCACCATCGACAGGGCAAAGCCCTTCATGCCGAAGCCATAAAAGGAAAGGTTGCGCGTGACAGCGGCAATCAGCCGCTCATTGAGGTCGGGCAGGTCGGTATAGTCGGCCAGCAGATCGGCAAAGCGCTGTTCGGTCAGGCGGAAAAACTGCTCGTTCTGCCAGAGGGTATCGTCGGCATCCAGGGCAATGGTGGTGATACGCGCCATTGCCTGCCGCCTAGAAGCTCCACTCGCGGGCCTTGGCGACCAGGAAGTCACGGAACACGCCGACGCGCTTGGAGTTCTTCAGCGCGGGGGGATAGACGAAGAACGCCTCGTAGGCCGGCAGCTCGGTTTCGGGCAGTACCTGTACCAGGCCGTCCTCTTTCTCGGTGACATAGTCAGGCAGCATGGCGATGCCGATGCCGGCGCGGCAGGCCTGCATCATGCCATAGATGGCGTTGACCTTGAGTGCGGCGCGGCGCGGGCTGGAATCGGCGCGACCCATGCGCTCGAGGAAATTGATGTCGCCCAGATAGGACGGCACGGGCTCGCCAAAGCTGACGATGCGATGGTCGTCGAGCTGATCGGCGCTGGTGAGCATGCCGAACTCTTCGATATAGGCCTTGGCGGCATAAAAGTGATTGTGCACGGTGAACAGCTTGCGCTGGATCATCTCGGACTGATTGGGCCGGTGCAGGCGGATGGCCACGTCTGCCTCGCGCATGGCCAGGTCGAGCTCGGCGTCATTGAGGCGGATTTCGAGCTGGATCAGCGGGTAGAGCTTGAGGAATTCATCGAGCCGCGAACTGAGCCAGGTGGAGCCGATACCCACCGTCGTGGTGACGATGAGCGGCCCGGTGGGCGTGTCCTGGCTCTCGGACATCTGGGTTTCGACCTGCTGGAGTTCCCAGTGCATGCGGTGCGCGGTGCGGAACAGCTGCTCGCCCACTTCGGTCAGCACCAGGCCGCGCGCATGGCGGATGAACAGCTTGAGGCCCAGATCATCTTCGAGCGCAGAAATCTGCCGACTGACAGCGGACTGGCTCATGCCGAGCTTTTCCGCGGCATGGGTAAAACTGCCCGACTCGGCGGCGGTGTGAAAGATCCGGAGTTTGTCCCAGTCGAGCATGTCTTTTGACGCTTTCTATTTGGGTCGTCGGTCGAGCTACTCCGCCGCTTCGGCGAGTTCGTGTTCGGCGAGAAAGCGCTCCGCGTCCAGCGCGGCCATGCAGCCCATGCCCGCAGCGGTGACGGCCTGGCGATAGATATCGTCGGTCACATCGCCTGCGGCAAAGACGCCGGGAATATTGGTCTGGCAGGTGCCCGCCTTGACCTGCAGATAGCCGCCGGGCTTCATGTCGAGCTTGCCGGCAAAGATCGAGGTCGCGGGGGCATGCCCGATGGCGATGAAGATGCCATCGATGGGCTGCTCATAGGTCTTGTTGGCGGCCAGATCACGCAGTGTCACGGTATTGACCGATGGCGGCATGGCAGTGCCGCCCACTTCGGCAATCTCGGTGTTCCAGCGCACTTCGATCTTGGGATTCTTGAACAGACGCTCCTGCAAGATGCGCTCGGCGCGGAATTCGTCGCGGCGATGGACAACGATGACCTTGGAGGCGAAATTGGTCAGGAACAGGGCCTCCTCGACAGCGGTATTGCCGCCGCCGACCACCAGCACTTCCTTGTTGCGATAGAAAAAGCCATCGCAGGTAGCGCAGGCGGAGACACCGAAGCCCTGGAATTTCTGCTCGCTGGGCAGGCCCAGCCACTTTGCCTGGGCGCCGGTGGCGATGATGACGCTGTCGGCCGTGTAGACTTCGCCATCATGGCCGGTCAGCACGAAGGGGCGCCTGTCAAAGTCGACATGGGTGATGATGTCGCTGACAAAGCGGGTACCGACATGTTCGGCCTGGGCCTTCATCTGCTCCATCAGCCAGGGGCCCTGCACGACATCGGCGAAGC
>CAXBKI010000293.1:0-4596 GCA_963975955.1 uncultured Devosia sp. | reverse complement strand
CCGATCCGACCGCGCCGCTCTTTGTGGTGCTGCACGGCACGGGGGGCGATGAAAACCAGTTCTTTGATCTGGCGAGCCAGCTGCTGCCGGGTGCACGCATTGTCGCGGTGCGTGGCGATGTGAGCGAGGGCGGGGCGTTACGGTATTTCCGCCGCACGGGCGAGGGGGTCTACGACATGGCCGATCTGGCCCAGCGGACGGCGCAGATGGTGGCATTCGTCCAGGCGCGCAAGGCCGAGGGCCAGCCGCGCAAGGTGGTCGGGCTGGGCTATTCCAATGGCGCCAATATCCTGGCCTCGGTGCAATTTGCCGCGCCGGCGCTGTTTGATGCGGCGGTGCTGCTGCACCCGCTGATCCCGTTCACCCCGCCGGCCGCCGATTTCACCGGGCGCCGGACGCTGATCACCGCGGGCGAGCGCGACCCGATCTGTCCTCCTGCCCAGACCCGGGCGCTGCACGCCTATTTCGCGGCACAGGGGGCGCAGGCTGAACTGTTCTGGCATGCGGGCGGCCATGAGATTCGCCCCGAGGAGCTGGCTGCAGCGCAGGCCTTTCTGGCGGCCTGAGGCGGCAAAACCGGGTGCATCGAAAAAGTTTTAGCAAGGGCAATGTGTTAGTGACATCTTAGAGTTCAGTTAGCGATAATGGCAGTGCGGGGTGGACACACCCCAATCCAGTCAGCGAGGCGCGCCATTTCAGGCCTTCGTCAGAAAATTGCCAATAGCCTGAGGATTCGGGTGCTGATCCTGGTGCTGCTCGGCTTTGCCGCCGTGGCCGTGCCTGCCTGCTTCGCGTTCAACTGGATTGTCGGCAGCACGGTGCTGCAGCTGGGCACGCTGTTCGCCGAAAAGCAGATCCTTTATGACCGCTATCGGGGTCTTGAGACCCTGACGCGCGAAGTATCGCTGGCCGAGACCCTGGCCGGATCGCAGGCGATCCGCGACTGGGCCAACAATGAAGCCGATCCGGTTCTGATGCGGCGCGGCATCGCCGAACTTGAGCATTATCGCCAGTCCTTTGCCGATCACAGCTATTTCTTCGCCATGGGCTCGTCGGGCAATTACTATTTCAACGATGCCGGCAACAGCTATGCGGGCAACCAGTTCCGCTACAAGCTGGAACCCGACAATCCGCGCGACACGTGGTTCTATGCGACGTCAGCCTTGGGCGAAGGCTGCCACCTGAACGTCGACAATGATGCGCATCTGCACGTTACCAAGGTCTGGATGAACTGTGTCATTCGCGAGGGCAACACCGTCCTGGGCATTCTGGGGACCGGCATCAATCTTACCGCCTTCATCCAGGAAGTCGTCAACGTGCCCCAGGTTGGGGTCACTTCGATCTTCGTGGACCGGCACGGCGCAGTGCAGGCGCATCGCGACGAAAACCTTATCGACCTGGCCAGCCTGACCGCCGAAATGCGTGCCAAGCGGACGATTTTCTCCCTGCTTGATGACGCCGGTGACCAGGATGCGCTCCGCCAATTGATGACCGAGGTGGCCAATGGGGAGGCGTTGGTCAAGTCGCAGTTCCTGGGGATTGGCGGCAAGCAGGTGCTGGTGGGCGTGGGCTATCTGGACAAGCTGGGCTGGTTCAATATCACGCTGATGGATGTCGATACCATTATCGACCGACGGCTGTTCCTGCCCATCGGCCTGTTGCTGGCCGCGATGATGGGCCTGGTGGCCATGGTGATGGTGCTGGTCTTCAAGCGCCAGGTCCTTGATCGCCTCAAGCAGCTGGAAATGGCTGTCCGCCGGGCCCGGGGTGGAGATTTCGACGCCGCGCTGCGCATGGATGTCAGCCGGCAGGACGAAATCGGGCGGCTGTCCGTGGCGTTCAACGAGATGGCCGTGGCCGTGTCCGAACACACCGGCCAATTGGAAACCCGGGTGCGCCAGCGTACCGAGGAGCTCGAGCAACTGGCCTTCCGCGACGGCCAGACCGGCATTGCCAACAGGCGCGGCTTCATTGCCGCATTCGAGGCGTTGCCGGGGGACCGGCAGCACGGGTTGCTGCTGATCGACATCGACCGCTTCAAGAATATCAATGACAGCTTTGGCCACGCAGCCGGCGATGCGGTGGTAAGCGCGGTTGCTGCGAGCATCGGCAATGCCATTGGCGCTGCTGATGTCTGTGCGCGCTGGGGTGGCGACGAATTCATCGTTCTGCTGCATGACTGTGGCCCCAAGCAGCTGAACGTGGCGGCGCAGGCTGTGATGCGCGCGATCGGCGAGCACCCGATCGGCCTGCCCGATGGTCGCCCCTGTGCCGTCACGATCAGTGTTGGTGCCTGTCTGCTGCGGACCGGTGATACAATCGACATGGCGGTCGAAATGGCCGATGCGGCGCTCTACATGGCCAAGGAAGGCGGGCGTGACCAGGTGGTGATCTTTGATCCCCAGACCGTCGTGCGCCCGCAATTCGCCCAGAACTGACAATTGCGGCTGGCAATGCGGGCCGCTGCCGTCGGGCCCGACAAACCGTTACTTGAGGTGACCGCCGAAGTGATGCACTCTGGCGGCAGCGGGGAATCTGCGTGGTGGTCGCAATTCTGCGGGCCCGTGGCGCGGTTTCAGCCACGACGGATCATGGTTGCCCCGCTGAGTTTGGATGGGCACTAAAGGGCCCGGTTGGCGGTATAGATCATGCAGTTCAAGGTCACCCATGCCCGCTATTTCGCCGATCGGCGGCGGCTGGAGTTTACCGCGTCGGGCGAGCGCGATGGCTGCCTGTTCACCGTGGTGACGGAAGTGACCTGCCTCAAGGAGCCTCGCACGCCGGAAAATGTGCATCTGGTCGCCCTGGCGCGACTGACCGAGATCTTTCGGCGGCGCAGCGCATCTGGCTTCTAGCGATCAGGCCTTGATGTCGGACCAGTTGGCATGCCGGCGGAACTGGTTGACGGCGTAGGAGCACACCGGGGTGATCCTGAAGTGGCCCTTGCGCGCGTCGGATACGGCATATTCCACCAGCTTTGCGGCTATGCCGCGGCCCTGGAATTCCGGCGGGACGCCGGTATGGTCGATGATGATGTTGCCATTGTCGGTCTTGCGAAACGTCATTTCCGCTTCAGCGGTCGGCGAGAGCTTGATGACATAGCGGCCGGTGGTCGCGTCGTCCTCACGCTGCACGGTCATTTCATTATCGTTCATAGTGCGGTCTCGCTGCTGGTTGGTACAACATATGGGGCTATCCGATACCGGGGCAAGCGGTTTAGTGCGCGGCGTCCTTATTGCCCCAGCGGGCCTGGATGGTGCGTCCCAGGCCGCCCAGCCAGGGGGCAAGGAACAGCAATATGTGGCGGTAGGAATGCAGCAGGACGAACAGGGCGGTCAGGATCAGCGTTCCGACCACGATGACCAGTTCAAGCGACAGTCCGATCGATTTGAGCCAGGCGGTGAGCAAGATGCCCGGCAGCAGATGGGCGGCAGCCCAGACCAGGGCGGAGCTGACATTGATGATGGTGAAGCGGCCATAGTTCATGCCCATGATGCCGGCGACGCCCGGGATCACGGCTTTGACGCCGGGGATGAAGCGGCCGATGAACACGGCCTGCCCGCCATGGCGGGCAAAGAAGTCTTCGCCACGCCTGATCAGCGGGGCATGGTCGCGGAAGGGCCAGACATGCTTGATCCGGTCCTTGAGCAGGTGGCCGATGGTATAGGAGAGCGCATCGCCGATGATGGCGCCCAGGACGGCGGCGAAATAGACTTCCCAGAAAGGCAGCCGGCCCTCGGCGATCATGCCACCGGCCAGCAGCAGGACGGGCATGGACGGAATGAACAGGCCGACCACAAACAGGGCTTCACCAATCGAGACGATGAAGATGAACCAGAAGGTCAGCCAGAAATTGCCCGAGACGGCATTCAGGAACTCGGTGAGGTAGACCGAGACGCTGTGGAAGATGTCGAACATGCAGAACCGGTCTCGGGAACGGAGCGGGGAGGAAAACCCGTCAGAGGTTGACTTATGGCTGCCCGAACGTCGAGGCTCAAGCTTTATCGATCAGAGAGCACCATGAACGCCTTGCAACACCACATGATTGCGTCCGGACCACGGCCAGTGGCACCCTTTTCCCACGCCGTAGAGAGCGATGGCTGGATTTTTGTCACCGGCCAGATGCCAACCGACCCGGCGGCGCCCGATGCGCCCCTGCCCATTGGCATCGTTGCCCAGACCACCCGCGTGGTGGACAATCTCAAGATCGTGCTGGCGGGCATCGGGCTGGGTCTGGAGCATGTCGCCATGGCGCGGATCTACCTGACCCAGTTCGAGCGCGATTATGACGGGCTGAACGCGCTGTGGCCGAGCTTTTTCGAGCCCGGCAAATTGCCGGCGCGGACAACTATCGGGGTCACGGCGCTGGCTGGCGGCGCATTGGTGGAAATCGCCCTCGTCGTCCGCCGGCCCTGACGATCATAACTCTCGATCGGTTGCAGGCCCGCTTGGGGAAAGGCACCCCGATCCGACCCGCTGGCGGTCGCCGTGCACCATCCTCCGCCACCTGGGGTGGCTGGCTGCCGGTCCTCTCGTCCGTCGCGGACAAAGGGGACCGGCGCCAATAGTCTCAGGCCGAGTAGGCCTTGACGTTCT
>CAXBKI010000292.1:0-4608 GCA_963975955.1 uncultured Devosia sp. | reverse complement strand
GGCGCCCGCGCATCAGAATGATCAAGGCTGGAACGACCACGTTCATCAGCACGACGTGCTGCAGCATGTGCAGGCTCAGCGGACCCAATGCTGTTGTGTGTGTCATGTTCACCGCTGAGCAGGCTGGCGCTCGCCGCTAGACGGCGCAGTGGGAACTGGTCGTGCCTCGCGGCGACAACCACGGCTCGCAGGCGCAAAACCGCACCCGTCATTGAGGCAAATGTCGGTTTTCCGGCATGGTTCCATTATGCGGACAAAAAAGTGTTTTGCGACGGGGCGGCCTCAGTCCACCGCCGGGGTCCAGTGCTCGTTGCTGCAGTTGGCGCAGGGACCGGGAAGTCCGCCAGCGCGGACGTCTTGCGTGGTGCCGCAACTGAGGCAGGCCAGACAAGCATCGTGTTTGACCGACTCATCGGCCTGAATACCGCCGGGTTTGGTAATTTCCCAAGGCGGCATAATTGGCAGGCCCGGTGGCGCAGGCTGCTGCCTGAAAATGCTGATGGCGCCATTGGGTTCGACAAAGGCAGCCTCAACTTCTCCCAACTGGCGCACGCCAGCTTGGCGGAGTTTTTGGAAGGTTTCGCTGGAGCCCAATTCGCCCTGGCCGGACGAAGCATCGCAGAGCACACCATGGCGCACCAGCTGCCGGGGTATCCCGTCAACAAGTCTTTCAACGCGCTTGAAGCGGGCTATCAGCACATCCAGCCCGCGGTTCACCAGCACCACTATGGTGATCACTACCATCGCATGCAGCAGGGGGACATCGGGCTGGAACATAGGATCACCCACCGCCGACCCCAGCGCAATCACCAGGAGGAATTCCACCGTGGATAACTGGCCCACGGTCCGGCTGCCCAGCCAGCGCAGCAGCAGCAGTGCATAGACATAGACAAACAGCGTGCGGAACAGAATTTCCAGATAGAACCAGCTGCCTTCCTCGCCAAAGAAGATACGCATCAGATCAAATGGCTGTGGGCCCGGCTCCATTCGTCAACCGCACTCAGTAGCCGCCGACAACGGGTAGAATTTCACCGGTGATGTAGCTCGACATCTGCGGCGACGCCAGAAACACATAGGCGGGGGCAATTTCCTCGGGTTGGGCTGGACGACCCATGGGGACCTCGGCACCGAACTCTTCTACGGCGTCGGCCTGCTTGTCCGAAGGGTTGAGCGGCGACCATACCGGCCCCGGGGCCACACAGTTGACGCGGATATGGCGCTCTAGCAGCTGGCCGGAAAGCGCCTTGGTAAAGGCGTGAATGCCGCCCTTGGTCATGGAGTAATCCAGCAGCCCTGCCGCGCCGGCGATCCCAGTAACCGAACCGGTATTGATGATGGCCGAGCCCTTGTGCAGATGCGGCAGCACCGCCTTGGCCATATGGAAATAGCCATAGAGGTTGGTCTTGAGCGTCTCGTCGAAATGGGCGAGCGAAAGATCGGCGATGTCCTTGCTGTGGACCTGGAAGGCGGCATTGTTGACCAGGATGTCGAGATGGCCGAACCGGCCGAGCGTCTGGTCGACGAAGCTCCGGCACTGGTCCCAGACCCGCACATCGCCCTGCAGCACCAGGCATTGCCGCCCTTCGGCCTCCACCGCCGCTTGGGTGTCGGCCGCGTCTTCGGCCTCATCGAGATGAACGATGGCCACATCGGCCCCTTCCCGCGCGTAGAGCACCGCAACGGCCCGGCCAATGCCGGAGTCACCACCGGTAATCAGCGCGACCCTGCCCTCAAGCTTTCCCGAGCCGCGATAATAGGGCGCATCGTAAAGCGGGGCGGGGTCCAGACGCTTTTCGCTGCCCGGCTTGGCCTGGTGCTGAGCCGGCAGCGGCGGTTCAGGATAGTTCCTGGCACCAGCCTGCACAGGCGATTTCTTGTTGGTTCCGGCGCGGGCATCGGCACGGCGGACCTCCTCCTGAATATCGCGTTGCCGCTCGACGGTTGGATTATCGCTCATGGGTTACTCCGAAAGTTGGGGAAAGTCGGGACCATGCCCCATACGTCGTTCGACAGACGCCGCTGAGATACAGCGACGCCTTGGCTGTACGGGTGGACGTGGCCGACCAGAATGCATGCTGCGCTGCCAAGCTTGTTGGGGCGGCGTTATCAACTGCAGCGAGAACTTGCCGATCCACTGATAACGCTATTGACTATTCGACGGCTGCCCCGGGCTCGATGACGGCACAGGCGACACGATCGCCAGAATCGCCGGACGGGTCGGTCTGCTGGTCGTCGCGACCGGCGTGAATAACCAGGGCAGTGCCATCATCGTCAAACACGTACCCCTCGCCACCGGGCGTCAGCGATATCCGATCGGTATCGAGATTGACCATGACAGTACCGTCTTCGGCGGCAGTCACATTGGGCAGGTCACCCGCGTGCGGCCCGTCTGCATTCTCAAGGCCGTGCTGCATATCGGTCGGATTGAAGTGAGAGCCGGCGCTCTTGAAACTGGTGGAGGCATCACACTTGCCCGTCTGGTGGAAGTGCAAGCCGTGCTCCCCGGAGGTGATGTCCCGCAGGCCGCCGGCCAGCGTCACGCTGCCGTCCTCATTGGGCGTCAATGTCACCGACCCTATTTCAGTGCCTTCGACATTGGTGAAAACGGCCAGCGCGGAATCACCGCCCACGGCCCCTGCCCCGGCCTGGGTTGCGGAGTCCTGAGCCATGGCTGGCACGGCCAGCGCAAGGGCGAAAGCTGATGTCAGCAAGAGCTTGTTGAACATGAGTGGGTCCTTTCGTTGTTGCGAAGCGACGCTTCTCGTGCAACGACCTCAAGCTGGGTGAGTTCCCCGCCATTCCCTAGAGATTGCCGGGCAAAGGACGGTTGCCGACGTTCTCGACGCGCCGGCTCTCGGGTCAATCCCTGCCCGCTATGGGACTCTTTGGGCGGTTTTGTGGGTTGGTCCTGCTTGGCCCCGTCCTGTTTGCGGCCCAGGTCATCGATGTTGTCGTCCATCTGCTCGCCTGGGCAGGTTTGGGGTACTCCGTGCTGCAGGCTGCAAGATCGCTGTTGTTGGCAGAGGAGGAATATATCGATGACAGTGGGGTTCCGTTCAGGTCTGTGCCAAGATCCAGCTCGTTCGAACTGGGAAGGAACGGACGCTCGCCCGCTGCGGTGGTCGGCTTGGTATCCAGCTGTAGGCAATGCCGCCCAGACGCATCCAGAGCGCGCACCTTGGTTCAAGCTCCAGCCTGTCGCGCTTAACGCGTCGCCCCTCGACGCGTCTTGGCCCCGACCCTCGGTCCTGTTGTCTCACGGTAGCGGTGCAAGCGCTCTCCCTGGACTGGCTTGGCCATCGACTGGCTCAGCGGGGCCTTGTGGCGGTCGGCATCGATCATCACGGGCATACGGTGACCGAAGTCTACCGAGCCGAAGGATTTTTCTGTCTTTGGCAACGCGCACGGGATTTTACTGCGCTGTTGGACCAGCCTTCATGGCGAGACGAACTGGATTTAGCGGTTGAAGATGGCGCCTGCATCTTTGGCTTCTCGGCTGGGGCCTACACGACTATGCTTCTTGCAGGAGCGCGTGTCGCGTACTCGCAGTTCGAACCAGACAATCCGGTCAAACGTCCAAACGGCGGCCCACGCGAATATCCTACGCTCGCAGACGAGTGGCCTCAGCTACAGACGAGTGCAGTATTTCGGTCGTCGTTCGATAGGCGGCGTGACGATTATCGCGACCCCCGGATTCATGCCGGGGTCGCCATTGCACCTGGGCGATCCGTGCTTGGGTTCTCTCGAGAAAGCCTCCACAATATTACCTGTCCAGTTCTACTTATCGGCGGTGACGCCGACACCACCGCGCCAACTTCCCTTTGCTGCCAGCCGCTTAAAGCGAACGTCGCGACCGGCACCTTCGAAATGCTCCATGGTGGGGTAAACCGCTACACGTTCCTGCCGGAAGGCAGCGACAATGGAAGGGAAGCGGCACCGGGACTTTTTGAGGATGCTCCAGGGCTGGATCGCTCAGGCATTCACGACGGCGTGGCGACCATTGTTGAGAAGCACGACCGATATGTCCGCTTTCGGGCGGGACGCACCGGCATCTAGACGTCTCGAAAGGGGTCGGCAGCTGCCAGGCTGAAATGCGCCCCATTCCCGCCGCTCAGAGTGCCATTGCAATATCCGAAAGGGGTCAGTCCGCTCAGCTCCTGGCAACGTCGAGAACCGGGTGGAAAGCGGTCTGGCAGGTTTTGCGCGCGCGCGTCCGAAAGCGGGCTCGATGCGGCCGGTTCAACAGCGTTATAGCCCAGGACTACGCCATGTAGCCGCCATCGAGGATGAGCGGACTTCCCAGCATGAAGGACGCGGCGTCCGAACAGAGCCAGAGAACGCCATTGGCGACCTCATCGGTCGTGCCCAGCCGACCGATAGGCTCTTGCCGCAAGATTTGCGCTCCGATTTGCGCGTTCTTCCTTATGAAGTTTTCGACCGGCGGTGTGCCGACCCATCCGGGGCAGATCGCAGTGATACGAATACCGTCCATTGCATGTTCAAGTGCTGCGCTGCGTGTCAGCCCGAGAACGCCGTGCTTGGCGGCAGAATAGGCGGCGCCTCCCGAGAGTGGGTATCCCCGGAGTCCATCGACGGATGAATTGTTGA
>CAXBKI010000291.1:0-4636 GCA_963975955.1 uncultured Devosia sp. | reverse complement strand
CCTGGTGGACGAAATCGGGACCCATCAGGTCGGTCTTGTCGATGCCCGACTTGTTGAGCAGTTGCAGCATCTGCAGCAGCACGGGACCCTGCGACCAGGCTCCGCACTTGAAGACCTCGTAGTCGCCATAGCTGACCGAGACCGGCTTTTCGACCGGCGGGGTCCAGTCGGCCATGTCCTGCGCGGTCAGCAGGCCCTTGTGCGGCTCGCCGGAAACGTCCCAGACATTTTCGGTGGCGCAGAACTGGCCGATCTGCTCGGCCACCGGGCCCTTGTACCAGAAGTTGAGCGCCGCATTGATGCGGGCGGTCCGGGTGGGGGCGCTCCCGGCTTCGCTGAGGATGCGCTTGTAGAGCGCGGCGATCTGCGGGTTGCGGAACAGCTTGCCGGCCAGCGGCGCCACGCCATTGGGCAGGTAGAGCTCCGCCGACGAGGGCCAGTGGGTGGTGAACAGCTCGCGCATGGAGGCAATCGTGTTGGCGATGCGCGGCACCAGCGGGTGGCCGTGCTCGGCGTAATAGATCGCCGGCGACAGGACATCCTCGAGTTCGGCCGTGCCGTAGTCGCGCAGCAGGGTCAGCCAGGCGCCAAAGGCGCCCGGAACGCAGGCCGGCAGCAGCCCGGTTCCCGGAATGGTGACAAGGCCAAGCGAACGGAAATATTCAAGCGTGGCTTTGGCCGGCGATGGCCCCTGGCCGCAGATGGTGATCGGCGCGGATGCGCCGGCGGGTGTCACCAGAATGGGCACTTCACCGGCCGGGCCGTTCAGGTGCGGCTCGACAATCTGCAGCACGAAGCCCGAGGCGACGGCGGCGTCGAAGGCGGTGTGGCCCTGTTCCAGGATGGACATGCCGACGGACGATGCCAGCCAGTGGGTCGATGAAACGGCGCCAAAGGTGCCGCGCAGTTCCGGACGTGTCGTAAAGCTCATTATGCCCTCCCTTTCCCGCAATCCATTCCCGCAGACAGGAATTTCTTGTCGACAGATCGCCTTTCAGGATGGCAGCTTGTATACAACATGGCCAAAAGCATCCAGACTTACCCTAAGTTGGTCACATTCTGTATATTGTTTGCGCACATTGCAAGTCTGTTGCATAATTAATCAAGACAGGTCGCGATGCGCGACGGGCGCATGGAAGGGAAATGATGCTGGACAGGCCAGGTGAGGCGCGCCAAGTGCACAGCCATGTTGTTGCCGAGGAGCTCGAGGAAGAGATCATTGCCGGGCGCATTGCGGCAGGTTCGCGCCTGGACGAAACCTCGATAGCGGCCCGATTCGGCATCTCGAGAACACCGGTGCGGGAGGCGCTGCATATTCTGTGCGGCCGCTCCCTGGCCGAGCGGGTCCCCTATAAGGGGGTGCTGGTCGCCCAGATCTCGGAAGAGCGGATCGACCAGATGTTCGAGGCCATGGCCGAAATCGAGGCCACCTGCGGTCGGCTGTCCTCGCAGCGCATGACCATGAGCGAGCGTGCCGAGCTCGAGCGCATGCACCGGCAGATGAACGAACTGGCCGAAGCCGAGGACCATAGCGGCTATGATGCCACCAACACGGCATTTCACAGCCTGCTGTTTCAGGGCTGCCACAATAGCGACCTGGTCGGCATCGCCCAGACCCTGCGCCTGAAGCTGGCGCCGTTCCGCAAATACCAGCTCAAGGATACGGGCCGACTCAAGCGCTCATGCCAGGAGCACCAGCAGATTGTCGACGCCATTCTCGATCAGGATGCGCGTGCCGCCGAGATTGCGCTGCGGCGCCATCTGGTGTCGGCAGCCCAGGAAGTGATGATCCGCCGCAAGATCCGCGATGGGCTGGTCGCCGAGACTGCCGCTCCGGCAAAGGTGCAGCCATGAGCCAGACGGCAGAAGATGCGATTCGGGCCGTGATCGCGGCCATGGAGAGCGCGTGGAACCGGGGCGACTTTCGCGGCTATATGGAGGGCTTTGCCACTCCGGACGTGGTTTTCGTGTCCGGTGGCCGTATCCAGCAGGACTGGCAGGCAACGCTTGACCACTACGTGCGCGATTACGACGCCTCCGCCGATACGCGCGGCCAGCTTGCCTTTTCCGATATCCGCATCGAGATGCTGGCGCCCGATGCGGCGCAGTTGATCAGCAATTATCGCCTGAGCCGTCCGCACGCCACCCAGCAGGGCGTCAATACCCGGCTCATGCGCAAGCGCGGCGACCGCTGGGTCATTGCGCTCAATCACGTGTCCAGCTTCGATCCAGGCTAATCGGGCCGACGCAATCTTTCTTACACCTATGCGGCCTATGCGCCTGGGCCAGGCCGCCCCCACACTCGGCAGTTTTCATGGCATATCCGGAACGACTCAAAAGCATCGGCATCGATCTCTATATGGTGCTGCTCATCGGCACGGTGCTGCTAGCCACCGCGCTGCCGGCACGGGGGGAGGCGGCGGCATTTGTCTCGAGCGCGTCCTATTTTGCCGTGGTGCTGCTGTTTTTCCTCTACGGCGCCAAGCTCAACACCAGCGCCATCGTCGCGGGGATGACCAATTGGCGCGTGCAGCTGCTCGTCTTCGGCTTCACCTTCGTGGCGTTTCCGCTGCTGGGGCTGGCGCTGTCGGGCCTTGTGGGGCAGTGGGTGCAGCCCGAAATCGCCATCGGCCTGCTCTATCTGGCGGTGCTGCCGTCCACCGTGCAGTCCTCGATCGCCTTTACCTCGATTGCGGGCGGCAATGTGCCGGCGGCGGTGTGCGCCGCATCGCTGTCCAATCTGCTGGGCGTGTTCATCACGCCCGCCCTGGCGGCCATTCTGCTGCACACAGGCGGGCAGACGGTCGATGCCAGCGCGGTCATCGGCATTGGCGTGCAGATCCTGCTGCCCTTTGTCGTCGGCCAGCTGGCGCGGCCCCTGGTGGGGCGCTGGGTCCACAAGCACAAGGTGATCACCTCGGTGGTGGACCGCGGCTCGATCCTGCTGATCGTCTATTCCGCGTTCAGCGCGGGCATGGTGGCCGGCATCTGGCAGCAGGTCGACTGGCAGACCCTGGCCCTGATGGTGCTGGCGAGCACCGCCATGCTGGCGATCATCATGACCGGCACCGTGCTGGTGGGGCGGGTCAGTGGCCTTGCTCCCGAGGACCAGATCGTCCTGCTGTTCTGCGGCTCCAAGAAGAGCCTGGCCAGCGGATTGCCAATGGCCAATATCCTGTTCGCGGGCCAGGCGGTGAGCCTTATCGTGCTGCCGCTCATGCTGTTCCACCAGCTCCAGCTCTTTGTCTGCGCGCTGATCGCCCAGAAGCTGGGCCGGCGCCATGCACGGATATTGGCCGGGGAAACCGTCCCGGCCGCCTAGGTTCCGTCGATGGCCACCAGGGGCAGCTGAAGCTACCCCCGGTGGCCGGGCAGAACAGCAGTCGGGCCGGTGGGATCAGCCTGTTACCGCGAAGCGGAAATCGCGCTCGCGCCAGGCCGACTGCCCGGTGAAATAGACCGAGAAGTTGACCGTGCCGAACGAGGCAATGGTCTGCCGGTCAAGCATGACGCCGTGCTGGCCAAAGCAGGTTGGTCCGGAGCTTATGTCGCGGATCCTGCCCCAATCGGCATCGCCCAGCCGCAGCGTGAACGGCTCGGCATATTCGATCAGCGCATCCCTGTCGGGCGGGAGGCTGGTGAAGGCGCTGCTTTCGCGCCAGATCCAGTGGCTGGCCCTGGCTGGTTCCCCGCCATAGCGGGTTTCGACCTCAACAAAGGTCTCCGCCGAGCGCCCGGTGACCGAGGCCGCCAGCAGCTTGAGGAACTCGCCATGGGCCCAGACCAGCGGCATGGCGCTGCCGCTCGGCTTGCCGGGATCGAGCGCGCGCCCGGCAATGGGCGAGCTGTCCCAGATCTGTTCGGGCAACAGCCCGCCCGGGCCGACCATGCGCACCATGGCCTCGAGATAGGGGGTGGGGTCCTCGCCGGCGGCAACGGCATAATGGCCGCGCTCGCCGGTCAGCAGCGGCCAGAGCCGGCCAATGCCGATGCCGTCAAACGGGCTGCCATCCTCGTGCTCGCCATAGCCATCGCCATTATAGCGATAATAGGAAGGTCCGCTCGGGGTTTCGCGCCGCAGGAGCTTGTCCACCAGGCGAACCGTGTCGGTGATCCGCTTGTCATGGGGGGAGCGCAGGCCCGTGCGCACCAGGTACAGGAACTCCATGCCGATCAGGTCGTTGGCCGGCACCTCGCCATGGGCCACATTGCGCCGGTCGATCGAGCCGTTCATGCCGCCCTCGGCCGGCCGCGGCGACATGCGCACGTAATAGCCATCCATATCGGCATCGGCGACCAGCGGTCCGCCGGCAGAATATGTCCACTCTTCAATACGTTCATTCCAGCAGTCGGCAAGGGCCAGCACATAAGCCTTTTCGTCGGCACTGAAATAGTCGGCCGCCACCACCAGCGCGCAGATCATCAGCGCCAGGGTGAACGGGCTGGCGCCGGCATTTTCCTCCCAGCGGTCCTGGTCGCTCATCGGACCATTGCGCACGATAAAGCCGATGGCCTGGCGCACCATGGCCTGTTCGGGCTTGGAAAATGTCAAATGGCCGGCAGCGCGCAGCTTGGCGGCCAGCAGCACGGGCAGCGCGACCTCATCGAGCTGCTTGCCGGTCCAGTAGCCATGGCC
>CAXBKI010000290.1:0-4643 GCA_963975955.1 uncultured Devosia sp. | reverse complement strand
GCGGCACGCAGCACGCGTTCGTCCTCGCCATCGGCAAAGGCGATGCGCTTGTTCTGGCCCTGTGCCCGCTCGATCATGGGCTTCATCACCAGGCCAGAACGGAACACGAAGCGGTTGAGCGTGTCGCGGTAGCTGGCAAAATCTGCGATCGGGCGTTTGGCGGCGCCGGACTCCATGGCCGCCTTGGCAACGGCCGGAGCGATTCGCAGGATCAGGCGCTGATCGAACGGATTGGGGATCAGGTAGTCGGGCCCGAAAATCGCCGGCACGCCATGCGCACTGGCTTCCAGCCCCGGTTCATGGGCGAGCCTGGCGATGGCGTGCGCCGCAGCGGCCTTCATTTCCTCGTTGATGATCGTGGCGCCGCAATCAAGGGCGCCACGGAACAGGAAGGGAAAGCAGAGGACGTTGTTGACCTGGTTGGGATAGTCCGAGCGCCCCGTGCAGATCATGGCGTCCGGCCGCGCTTCGCGTGCCAGTTCGGGCATGATCTCGGGAATGGGATTGCTGAGGGCAAGGATCAGCGGATTGGCCGCCATGTCCTTCAGCATTTCGGGTTTGAGGGCGCCGGCCTTGGAGAGACCAACATAGATATCGGCCCCGGCCATGACCTCGCTGAGCTCGGTCTTGTCGGTGTCCTGCGCAAAGGCGCCGCGCCAGCGATCGACCGAATTGTCCCGCTTCCTGGTCACCAGCCCCTTGGAGTCGGCGATCCAGATATTCTCGCGCGCTGCCCCCACCGCGATCAGCATGTTCATGCAGGCAATGGCCGCGGCCCCGGCGCCCGAGGTCACGATCTTGACCTTTCCCATGTCCTTGCCGACCAGTTGCATGGCATTGAGAACGGCCGCCGCCACGATGATCGCGGTGCCGTGCTGGTCGTCGTGGAACACGGGGATGTTCATGCGCTCGCGCAGCGCTTCCTCGATCTCGAAGCATTCCGGTGCCTTGATGTCTTCCAGGTTCACGCCACCAAAACTGGGTTCGAGCGGCGCGACAATGTCGACGAAGCGCTTGGGGTCCTCCTCGTTGATTTCGAGATCTATGGAGTCGATGCCGGCGAACTTCTTGAACAGCACCGCCTTGCCTTCCATGACCGGCTTGGATGCCAGGGCGCCGATATTGCCCAGCCCCAGTACCGCCGTGCCGTTGGTGATGACGGCCACCAGATTGCCCTTGGAGGTGTATTTGAACACCGTGCCCGGGTCGGCCGCGATTTCCTCGCAGGGAATGGCGACGCCGGGCGAATAGGCCAGCGACAGGTCCCTGGTATTGGCCAGCGGCTTGGTGGCCACGACCTCGAGTTTGCCCGGCTTGGGAAATTCGTGAAAATGCAGCGCTGCATCACGCAGGCTACTGGATTGATCGTTCGTCATGTTTGGCTCCTCCGGTTGCCTTTTTTCTTGCGGCATTGTTGCGGGCCCACACCATTGGCAAATCGCTTCGTTTCCAGGCGTGACGCCGTGTCAATTATTTGATGTCAGCTTTGATGCTTGAGGAAATGGGCCAGCCCGGCCTCGGCACACTCGCGATCCTGCTGCGGCGTGCCCGAGCTGATGCCGATGCCGCCCACCACCTCGCCGGCCACAGTCACCGGCAGGCCACCGCCGACGACCATCAGGCGCCCGCCGATCGCCGAATTGATGCCGTAGGCCGGCGCCCCCGGCTGGCTTGCGACACCATAATCATGGGTCGCTCGGCGAGCTCCGGCCGCCGTGAACGCCTTGTCGATGGCGATCGTGGTGCTGGTGACCTTCCCGCCATCCATCCGTTGAAAGGCGATCAGCTGGCCCGATTCATCGGTCACCGCGCTGCACATGGGCACCCCGATTTCGATGGCCTTCGATCGCGCGCCGGCGATGAGCAATTCTGCGTCTGCCAGGTCTAGTCGGTTAATTGTCAGCATGTTGGTTTCCTAGTTGCGGAGGGCGGCCTTGGCCTGACGACGGCGGCGATGCAGAATGGGTTCGGTATAGCCACTGGGCTGGTTCAGGCCTGCAAACACCAGCTCGGAGGCCGCCTGGAAGGCGATGTTGGTGTCGAACGCCGGCGCCATTGGCCGATAGGACGGATCATCGGCGTTCTGACGATCGACCGCGACAGCCATGCGGCGCAGCGCATCTTCGACGGCCGCCGGCGTGGTAATGCCGTGCAGCAGCCAGTTGGCGAGGTGCTGGGAGGAAATGCGCAAGGTGGCCCGATCCTCCATCAGCGCGACGTCGTTGATGTCGGGCACCTTGGAGCAACCAATGCCCTGGTCGACCCAGCGCACCACATAGCCGAGGATGGACTGGCAATTATTGTCGATCTCGTGCCGCACCTCATCCTCGGTCAAATTGCGACCCGCCAGCAGGGGGGGCGTCAGTATGGCGTCCAATGAGGCCGAGGCACGTGACCGCAACATGCCTTGCTGGGCGGCTACATCCACCTGATGGTAATGTATGGCGTGCAGTACAGCCGCGGTTGGAGAAGGCACCCACGCGGTGTTCGCGCCGGCTCGGGGATGACCTGCCTTGGTGGCCAACATTTCGGCCATGGCATCGGGTTTGGCCCACATGCCCTTGCCGATCTGACCCTTGCCGCGAAGACCAGCGGCCAGTCCCACGTCAACATTGTTGTCCTCGTATGCACCGAGCCACAACGTGGTCTTGATGTCGGCCTTGGGCTGAACCGGCCCGGCCTGCATAGCAGTATGAATCTCATCGCCCGTACGATCGAGAAAACCGGTGTTGATGAAGGCAACGCGTTCCCGCACGGCGCCAATGACAGCGGGCAGATTGACGCTGGTTCGGCGCTCTTCGTCCATCACACCGATCTTGATGGTATTACGCGCCATGCCCAGTGCATCTTCAACGCGGTCGAACAGTCGATTAGCAAGCGCGGCCTCTGCCGGCCCGTGCATCTTGGGTTTGACCACATACATGCTGCCGTTGCGGCTGTTACGCGGCCCTGATGCCTTGTTCAGGTCGTGCAGCGATGCCAGCCCGGTCACCATTGCGTCTAGGAAACCCTCTGGCGTTTCCTGGCCCGCCTCGTCAAGGACGGCGTCTGTGGTCATCAGGTGCCCCACATTGCGTACGAGCATCAGGCTGCGACCGGGCAGCACCAGGGGCTGGCCGTCGCGGCCGGTGAACACCCGGTCGGGCGCCAGCCGGCGGGTGACAGTCTTGGCATTCTTGTCAAAGCTGGCTTCCAGATTGCCGGTCATCAGGCCGAACCAGTTGCGGTAAACCTCGACCTTGTCATCGGCATCGACCGCCGCAACTGAGTCCTCGCAATCCTGAATGGTCGTCAGTGCCGCCTCGAGGACAATATCCTTGACGCCTGCGGCGCTCGCCCTGCCGGTGGCGCTGTCGGGATCCACCACGATCTCGATATGAATGCCGTGGTGGGAGAAAAGATAGGATTGCCCGTGGCCGGCGCTGGCTAAGCCGACCAGCTGGGCGGGATCGGCCAGGCCGGTCAGAGATCCTCCCGACAGGGAGACGGCCAGTTCGCCCGTTTCGGCAAGTCCATAGCCGATGGCATCGCGATGCGATCCCTGCCCGAGCGGCAGGGTCTCGTCGAGGAAACTAGCAGCCCGCGCCACCACCTCAGCGCCCCGCTGCTCATTGTAGCTGCGACCAGGAGCGAGAGCACCATCAGTGGAAATGGCGTCGGTTCCATACAAAGCATCGTAGAGACTTCCCCAACGTGCATTTGCCGCATTGATGGCGAAGCGTGCATTCGATAAGGGTACAACGAGTTGCGGTCCCGCAAGACGGGCTATTTCAGCATCGACGTTCTGCGTGGTGACCTCTAGCTGATCGGCGTCGGCTTGACCCAGATAGCCAATCTCCGTAAGAAACCGGCGCTGCGCGGCAACATCCAGAGGTTGGCCGCGTCGCGCCAACCACCACGCATCAATTGACTTCTGCATATCGTCGCGCAGCGCCAGCACCGCCCTGTTGACTGGCCCCAGCTCAGCGACGATGCCCGCGTAGTCACGCCAGAAATCCCCAACTGCAATGCCGGTGCCTGGAGCGATCTCGTCTGCAACCAGGCGGGCCAGCGGAGTAGCAACACTGAGGCGGTCGTAGAACGTATAATCGCTCATGGTTAGTTTGCTCCTTGATCTGGCTCCGGGCCTAGACAGGGGCGCGAACTTGGTCCACCTATTTTGCAAAACAATTTCACCATGCGGAACGCACCACCTTGGACACTTCAAAAAGCTTTCATGACAATCCAACGCGTGGGCGGGTCCAGGCGGTGGATCGCGCTTTGCTGCTGCTGAAAGCGTTAGCCGAGGAATCTGAGGGCCTGAGGTTGACAGACGCCGCAGCTCGGACGGAACTTTCGCCGTCCACGGCCCATCGCCTGCTGACGACGCTTGAGTACCGCAACTTTGTGCAATTTGACCCCTCCTCCGCGCTGTGGCACGTAGGCCATCAATCCTTCGCCGTCGGCTCCACCTTCATTCAGCATCGCAATTTTGTCGCCGCGGCACTTCCCTTTCTTCGGCGCTTGCGTGACCAGACGCGAGAAACCGCAAACCTCGGCATTATCCACAACGGCGAAATGGTGGTGCTTACCCAAGTCGAAAGTCGGGAAATCATGCGCGCCATCACGCGCGTTGGGGGCCGTTCGCCGCTGACTGCATCTGG
>CAXBKI010000289.1:0-4660 GCA_963975955.1 uncultured Devosia sp. | reverse complement strand
CAGCGCACCACCGGCCAGCAGGGCCAGCACCATGCGCGGCAGGCGCGAGCGCATGATGATATAGCTCTGCTGCTCGCCATCGAGATTGAACAGCGTATTGATGATGACATGCACCGGGATGGCGACCGCACCGACGCTGAGGCCCCACAGGGCTGCCGCCACGACCAGCCCCGCCAGCAGGCCGATGAGCAGCACAGCGCGCCGGCGCGTGTGATGCGGGTGAGAAGCCTGCCCGTTCATGCCATGCTCCGCGCGCGCAGCGTGGCATAGAGAAAATAGGGGGCGCCGATGAGCGCGCAGATGATGCCCAGCGGCGTTTCATAGGGAAAGCGCACCAGCTTGGAGATCACGTCGGCCGCCAGGACCAGCCCGGCGCCGCCCAGCGCCACCGCCGGCACCAGCACGCGATGATCCGGACCGAACCACAGCCGGCAGAAATGGGGCATGACCAGACCCACGAACATCACCGGGCCGGCTGCCGCCACGCTCGCCCCGGTCAGGATGGCCGCCAGCATGGCCCCGGCAAAGCGGCGACGACGCGGATCCACGCCCAGGCCGTGCGAGGCGCCATCCCCCAGCGCCAGAATGTTGAAACTGTGGGCCATCGCCATGCTGGCGACCAGGCCGCAAAGCGCCCATCCCACCAGCGGCAGGAGCTGATCAAGCCGCGCCGCCGAAATATCGGCCGCCGTCCAGGTCAGCATGGTGCGCGCCAGATTGTCCTCGAGCGTAAAGGTGAAGCGCACCAGCGCGAAGCTGAATGCCCCCACGGTAACCCCGGCGAGCACCAGCCGCATGGAATCGAGCCTGCCGCCCAGCCCGCCGGCAATGCCGAAAGTGACCATGCCGGCAAGGATGGCGCCCAGAATGGCCATCACCCCCGGATTGACCACCACCAGCGCCGGCACCACCAGCCCGATGGCCACGCCCAGCGCCGCGCCCTGATTGATGCCCAGCACCGATTCCGAGGCCAGCGGATTGCGGGTAACGGCCTGCAGCGCAAGGCCGGCCAGCGCCAGATTGATGCCGATCAGTCCGGCCACCAGCGTGCGCGGCAGCCGCAGATCGACCACCGCCGAGCGCGCCAGACTGCCATCATCCACCAGCAGCAGCTGCACCACATTGGCCAGGCTGACATCGCTGCGTGGCCCAATGGCCAGCGACAGCAGTGCGCAAGCGAGCACTGCTGCCGTCAGGAACACAAAGCGTAAGATGAGCGGCAAGACTAGCGCTTCAGCTGCTTGACGATTTCGACCAGATCGGCCGCGCTCTTTTCCGACGCCAGCACGCCGCGCAGGCGCGACCACTCATGGGCGGTAACATCGAACACATTGCCCGCCTTGACCGCTGCAATGGCATCGACGAACTCGGGTGACTCAGGATCGAAGCCATATTTGCCGCGAATGATGATCTGCGGATTGATTTCGGAGAGCTGCTCGAGCGAGGTCTGCACGATGGCTTCTTCATAGCTGTGGCCATCGGGGGTCGGCATGTTGTTGGTGAAGCCGAACCAGTTGAGCAGGGAGCCATTATAGCTCACCGGGGAATGCAGGAAGATGGCCTCGCCATTGTCGATGATGAACTGGGCGGACCAGCCCGACACGTCGCCGATCTCGGCCTTGAAGGCTTCCATGGTGGCGGCATGGGTCTTGAGGCGCTCGGCCATTTCAGGACCCTTGCCGATGGCGTCGGCGATGGTCTGCGCTGCATCCATGGCGGTCTGATAGGTGCCGGTGAGGCTGTCGAACGCGATTGTCGGGGCGATTTCGCTCAGCGCACCATAGATGGCTTCATGCCGGCTGGTGTCGGCGATGATCAGGTCGGGCTGCAGCGAGGCGATGACCTCAAGGCTGGGCGACTTGCGGGTGCCCACCGAGGTCCAGTCGTCGCCGATGACGGCGGTATAGGTGGGAATGATGGATTCGCGCCTGTCATCATCGGCAATGCCGACCGGGGCCACGCCGACGGCGGCCAGGCTGTCCACGAAGCTGTATTCGAGCACCACGATGCGTTGCGGCGCATCCGGTACCGTCGTGGTGCCCAGGTCATGGGTAATGTCGATTGCCTGCGCCGGCATGGCGGCAAGCATCAGCGCGCCGGCAAGCGCGGCGAAAAGCGGTTTGATGAACATGAATTACCCCGTCAGGTCTGCAGTCTGTCGCAACTGCGTCCGAACTATCGCCTGCAAACATGACTTGTCAACTCATCTTAGAAAGATGCCTGCCGGCGCCCGCGCGCCCTGGCATGCCTTGACGAAAGCTCCATTCATCGGTACTTGCCGATGAACGAAGCGATGCCCATCTGGGCATACTGTCCTTCCGGTCCCAACCATAGAGCCTCTTATGTCCGCACTGTTTTCAGCTGCCACCTTGCGTGATCTCACCTTGCGCAATCGCACCGTCGTCGCGCCCATGTGCCAATATTCCGCCAAGGACGGCTTCGCCAATGACTGGCATCTGGTGCATCTGGGTCGCTTTGCCCTGGGTGGCTTCGGCCTGATCATTCTGGAGGCCACCGGCGTGACGGCCGAGGGTCGCATCTCCTATGGCGATCTGGGACTGTGGAAGGACGAGCATATCGCCCCCCTCGCCCGCATCGTCAATTTCCTGCACAGCCAGGGCGCGGCCGCCGGGATCCAGCTCGCCCATGCCGGACGCAAGGCCTCAACCCCGGTTTCGTGGCATGACACGGCCAGCATGTCGGCGGCGGAAAAGGCGGCAGTGGGCTATGAACACTGGACCCCGGTTGCCCCCAGCGCCATCGCGCATTCGGCCAGCGACCCCAGTTACCAGACCCCGACCGCGCTCGACGCCGCCGGCATCAGTGATCTTATCGACGCATTCGTTGCCGCCGCCAGGCGCGCCGACCAGGCCGGTTTCGACACTGTCGAGATCCACGCCGCCCATGGCTATCTGCTCAACCAGTTCCTGTCCCCGCTGGCCAACAAGCGGACCGACCAATATGGCGGTAGCCGGGAAAACCGCATGCGTCTGGTGCTCGAGATAACCCAGGCGGTCCGCGCGGTCTGGCCCGCCGACAAGCCCCTGCTGGTGCGCCTGTCGGTCAGCGACTGGCATCCCGATGGCTGGCAGGTCGAGGACAGTGTCGTGCTGGCCCGCGAACTCAAGGCCCTGGGCGTCGATGCCATCGATTGTTCGAGCGGCGGCTTTGACGGCGCCGCGGTCAATGCCGTCAAGGACTACCAGGTGCCCTTCGCCAAGGCCGTCCGCGAGGGCGCCGACATCCCCACCATGGCGGTAGGCCTGCTCGGCGACGTGCAGGGTGCCGAAGCAATCCTGGCCAGCGGCGAGGCCGACTTCATCTGCCTGGCCCGCGGCGCGCTGGACGATCCCAACTGGGCGCTGCACGCCAACCATGAGCTGGGCGCCACTGACTATGATCTCTGGCCCAAACAGACCAATCGGGTCAGCAGCCGCGACCGCTCGCTGGGCCTGCGGGCCTTCGGCAAGGACTGACACCCCCCGCGCCTCGCCGTCGACCGGCGGGGCGCATGGCGGTCCGTGGCAAAATCCGCAGACAAACCAAAAATGCAACGCAATCTCTCCGCTTTGCAGCGCCACCCTTGTGCAATGTTGAATCAGTCACCAGTTGACTGAGACACACAGGGAGAACGCGTGATGGATACCAAGGCCGCAATTCTGGCGCTCATGAGCGTATGGGGCGTTGGCAGCGCCGTCACCGTCCCGGTGAGTGCACAGGAAACCGAAGACACCACCGACGACGCCGTCGACCGCAGCAATCCCCTGCTCAACAAGGTCTGGATACGCGCCGACGCGGACGAGGCTTTGCCCGGTCCCATGCAGATATTCCTCGCCGATGGCACGCTGGTCACCGATAGCTGCTGGGAAACCTACCGGCTTTCCAAATGGCAGCAGGTCTCCGACAGTGCCATCAGCTGGGACGAGGACGGCATGACCATCAACGCCGATATCGCCAGCCTCACCGAGACCGAACTGGTGCTCAATCTCAAGCTCGGCGGCGACATGCTCGAGCAGCGCTTCACCACGGCCGAAGTACCCTATGTCTGCCCCGACATGAAGAAGTAGGCCAGCGGCCTACAACACCACCTGCGTGCCGATTTCCACCACGCGCCCGGTGGGAATGTGGAAATATTCGGTAGCGTCACTGGCGTTGCGCGCCAGCCGGGTGAACAGCCGGTCCTGCCAGAAGCGCAGCGGATTGCCCGGCTTGGGGCCCGGCTTGAGCGATCGCCGCGACAGGAAGAAGGAGGTCGACATGATGTCGAACTTCCAGCCCAGCTTGCGGCCCAGCGCCAGGGCGGTCGGGATATTGGGCGTTTCCATGTAGCCGAACGTCACGACGACGCGGCTGAACAGCTCGTTATAGGCATCGATGGTCACCTTCTCGTCGTCGGCGACCCGCGGCGAGGCAGAGGTGCGCACGGTCAGGATCACATTCTGCTCGTGCAATACCTTGTAGTGCTTGAGACTGTGCAGCAGGGCGGTGGGCGCGCCCTCGATATCGCTGGTCAGGAACACGGCGGTGCCAGGCACCAGTGTGGGTCGCTTCTTGGACAGGTTCTCCACCAGGAATTCCAGCGGCACCTCGTCCCGCCGGGTCTTTTCGGCCAGCCGGCGACGGCCCGCCATCCAGCTCCACATGATGACAGCCACCATCC
>CAXBKI010000288.1:0-4668 GCA_963975955.1 uncultured Devosia sp. | reverse complement strand
GGTCCGCGCCGCCTTGCCCCATATTTCAGACACCGATCACGATGCGCGGTTCAAATCGGGCGTGGAACTCATTATCAGGGGATTAGGCCGGCCGGGGGCCGACAACGAGGAACAGATACAGCAATTGGTCAAAGCCATGCGCTCGCCGCGCTAAGCCTGCTGGCTCTGGCCCGCGGCGCGCAAAGCCGGCAGGGCGCGCGCCATTGCCAGAAATGCGGCAATCGGCAGATCTTCGGCCCGTTCGCTGCCGGTGATCCCGGCTGCGGCCAGCAGCCCCTCCACCGGCACGCCGGTCGCCTTCAGGCTCTGGCGCACCATTTTGCGGCGTTGCCCGAACGCGGCCTTGGTTATCTGTTCCAGATGCTTGACGGCCACCGTCGCATCCACCGGCTTGGGCACCAGATGTACCACGGTCGAGGTGACATTGGGTGCCGGCACGAACGCTTCCCTGCTCACATTGAACGCCATGCGTGCGTCGCTGCGCCAGCCGGCGAGTACACCCAGCCGGCCATAGGCATCTTCACTGGGGCGGGCGCAGATCCGCTCGCCTACTTCGCGCTGGAACATCAGTGTCAGGCTGTCAAAGAAGGATGGCCATGGCTCCAGCGTCAGCCAGCCGGTCAGCAATGGCGTCGCGATATTGTAGGGCAGGTTGGCGATGATCCGCGTCGGCCCGTCGGCCAGGCTGCGATAGTCGATTTCCATGGCGTCGCCGCTGATCACCGTCAAGCGGCCCGGATAGGCCTGGGCGATCTGCTGCAGCGCCGGCAGCGCCCGCGCATCGCGCTCGATGGCAATGACTTCGCGCGCGCCTTCGGCCAGCAGGGCCCGCGTCAAGCCACCCGGACCCGGACCCACTTCGATAACGCGAACCCCCTCCAGCGATCCGGCCACGCGCGCGATGCGTGCCGTCAGGTTCAGATCGAGCAGGAAATTCTGGCCCAGCTCCTTCTTGGCGCGCAGCCCATGTTCAGCGATGACCTCGCGCAAGGGCGGCAGATTGTCGATTTGGCTCATTGGTTCGCCGTCATTGCGTCTGCCATTGCGATGGCAGCCAGAAAACTCTTGGGGGATGCCAGCCCGGTGCCCGCCAGATCGAAGGCGGTGCCATGGTCTGGCGAGGTGCGTACGATGGGCAGGCCCAGCGTCACATTGACGGCGTCCTCGAACGCCACCGTCTTGATCGGGATCAGCGCCTGGTCGTGATACATGGCAATGACCGCATCATATTGCGCCCAGTGCGTTGGATAGAACAGCGTGTCGGCGGGCAGGGGACCTGTCACCGCATGACCCTCGAACTGCAGCTGCGCAACCGCCGGTCCGACGATTTCGAGGTCTTCGCGCCCAATCGTCCCGCCTTCGCCGGCATGCGGGTTGAGCCCGGCCACGGCAATCTGTGGATTGGCAACGCCAAAGCGCTGCTTGAGGTCGTGCGCCACCACCCGGACCGTCTCCACGATCAATGCCTTGGTCAGCAGGCCCGGCACATCGCGGATCGGCACATGGATGGTCACCGGCACCGCCCGCAGCCCGCCATGGGCCAGCATCATCACCGGCAGCCTGGGCTTGCCCCCGCCTGCGCACAGGGCAGCCAGGAACTCTGTGTGGCCGGGGTGCTTGAAACCGGCCTGATACAGCGCGCCCTTGTGGATGGGGGCCGTCACCAGCGCCCGGCAATCCCCGCTCAGGGTCGCGGCCACGGCCGCCTCGATCGATGCGATAACGGCGTGGCCCGATAGCGGCGTCGTCCGGCCGGGATGGTCGGGCACCATGCCGTCGATCGAGACGATCGGCAGGGCATGGGCGAACACATCCAGGGCGTCGGTCGCGTCCACGGCTGCCATGGCGATATCCAGCCCCAGTCGCGCCGCGCGCGCCGCCAGGAAGCCCTGATGGCCGAAAATGCAGAAGGGGGGCAGTCCGAACTCGGCACGACGCGCATACAGCTGCAGTGCGATATCGGGGCCCACGCCGGCCGGCTCACCCATGCTGATGGCCAGCGGCTTGTCCATATCGGCCCCCATCGGCGGATTGGCAGTCGACCCGCGTTGTCGCGGGTCGCCGTGCTAGTTGTAGATGATCTTGGTCCGTGCGCGCAGCTCGGCCAGATACTTGTCCACCTGACCGGTCAGCGCATCATTGCCCGCTTCCGCCCGCAAATCGCTCTTGATGAAGGTGAGGTCTTCCGCCTGGGCCTTTTCGCACACAGCCAGCATCGATACGCCGTTCTCGACCACGCGTGGCTTGGTAATGCCGCCCACGTTCAGCCCGGCCAGTTCCTTGGCCAGCGCCTCGGGCAGTTGGGTGGCGTGCCGCCGACCAATGTCGACGACAGCGGCGTCGGTGAATTTCAGCGACAGGTCGACCGCGCTGTCGCAGCCGGCAAAGCTGCGGCGATACTGGTTGGCCTGGCCGGTCCGGCCACTCGAGCCCTGGCCGACAAAGGTGATCTCTTTGAGAATGTAGTCAAAGCTCTGATAGGCTTGGATCTGGCTGGCGGCCTTCTCGTCCAGGTTCAGCTCCGAGATCTGCACCTGCGGCATGATGGCCGCTTCGGTGACCGCGTTCCAGGCAATTGCTGCCCGCAGGCGGTCCTTGAGTGTTTCGATGTTGATGCCGCGCTGCTGCAGCAGCTGGCGCAGGTTTTCCGTGCTCATCTTCAGATTGCGGGCAATCTGGAGAAAGGCATCGTCGATCTGCGCATTGGTAACCGTAATGCCCAGGCGCTTGGCCTCGCTCAGCTGCATTGCCTCGTCGACCAATTGCTCCATGGCGCCCTTGGTGCCGCCCGAATTGCCCTCGAGCGCAAACAGCTTCACCCGCTGGGAGATCTGCAGGTCGGTAATGGGCGTGCCGTTGACGGTCACCTTGACACTCTGAGCCAGGGTCGGCATCGCCGAAGCCACGCTGAGCATGACTCCAATGATCAGGGCGCTTGCTGCGCGTCCCCACAAACCAGTTGCCATCATCGTCTTCTGCCTCGAAATCTTGTGCCCGCTCTCCATGCGGCGGGAAGCACTCGCTGTCAATTGCCTGCACAATACGGCCAAAATCCGGTTCCAGCTACTGGCCGGTGCCGGCACCCTCAATATGGCCCTTATTGGCGCCCGAGGGCGCCTTGATCGCGAACGTCGCCGTGATTGTCGTGGCGCTGGGCGAGGTATGGGTCGGTCCCGTCCGAACGCCCTTGGCGCCGAACGTCAGGAAGCCGTCGTCATACTGGATGCCGCCACCCACCGACGCCAGGCTGTTGGCCTGCAGGTCCCAGTAGCTTGCGGCGCTGATCGTCCAGTAATCGGCAATCGGCACGCCGACGCTGCCGCCGATCTCGTGCTGGTCGCTGGCCACGCCGGCTGCCGTGTTGGCGGCAATATAGGTGTAGTCCACTGACGCCAGGTAGCCGTCCACGCCAATGCCGGCGCCAAATCCGGCCCGGGCAATGCGCGGCCTGGCGGTATCGATCTGCAGCTTGCCGCCCAGCTTGATGCCCGGATCGAACACGCCATAGGCGCCCAGAACGGTATAGGAAGCGGCATTTTCCAGCCCGCCGCCGGCGCCGGTCTGTGCCTGGTCGCGGGCCGCGAAGGCGTTGGGCCCGGCGAGCTGCACCGATTGGCCGGCAATCAGTTCGAGATAGGTATTGTCGGCGAAATTGACCTGATAGCGGCCGCCAATATTGGCGCGCAGCCCGGTTTCCTGGCGATCGCTGCCGGAAAAGCGGTTGAAGCTGAACAGATTGGTGTCGTCGAACACGAAGCTCTGGGCGTCATCATTGGTGATGCCCACCGCCGTCGTATTGGAGCCGCGATATACCAGCTGCGCGATCGGCTCGACGAGATGGACCGTCTGTCCATGGCGGCCATCGGGAAGCGCACATCCATGGCGGCAATGGGGGTGGCGTTCATCAGCGTCGTATTGCCCGGGCCGATGGCGCTGCTGCCATCATAATAGGCCACGTCCGCGCGACCGCCGAGATAGGGTGTGAACACCAGCCCGCCGCCGCCGATATACTGGTTCTGCCAGCCGGCCTGGAAGCTGGCGTGCTGCTTGTTGCCGGCATAGCCCAGCGTATAGGGGACGACGCCTGCCGTTGTCGTGGAATTGAGCTCGCGGCGCACGCCGAGCAGCTTGCCGCTGATCTCGACCCGTCCCATGCCCGGCGCAAGATCCTCGATATGCTCGAACCGGACGGTGGGCAGTGCCTGCCCCTGCTGGTTCTGGCTGGCGGCCGTCACGTCACCGAGCAGGGTAAAGCTCTGTACCCGCGCATCGATGAAGGTGTTGCGCGTCAGGTTGACGGCATAGATCTCGTTGACCGACGATTTGTCGTCGGTAAGCGTATAGTCGGGCAGATAGGCCGCGTCGGTAAACGCGGTGTAGCTCATGCCGACCGTCCACTCCTTGGTGGGCTTGAAGCTGGCGCTGGTCTGCACCGCGCCGCGCCAGTCGCGCTTGGCTTCGGCGAAGGTGAACGCGCCCTGGTCGCCCTGATACAGGCCCGATGCCTTGATGCTGAAAGAGCCGCCGTCAAACCGCTGCACCCAGCCGGCCCCCAGCAACAGCCCCTGTCGGCTGAGCAGTGCGGGCGTGAGGATCACGTCGCTCCAGCGCGTGGAATAGACCGTGGCGCTCACCGCCAGCGTATGGCCGGTCTTTTCGGTATAGGAA
>CAXBKI010000287.1:0-4672 GCA_963975955.1 uncultured Devosia sp. | reverse complement strand
AGCTTGGCCATTTTTTGGAACTTTCAGTTCAGGCAGGACGAGCGCAGCGAGGGCCCCGCGCGTCGCGCGCCCCGTCCGGAGCGCGACCAGCGCAGAAGACCGCTACTTCGTGCCGTACATGCGGTCGCCGGCATCGCCCAGACCGGGAATGATATAGCCCTTCTCGTTGAGCTTCTCGTCGATCGAGGCGGTAAAGACAGGCACGTCGGGATGGGCTTCGGTGAAGTGCTTGACGCCTTCGGGGGCAGCCAGCAGGCAGAGGAAGCGGATATTGTTGGCGCCACGCTCCTTGAGCTTTTCGATGGCGGCGGTGGCCGAATTGGCCGTCGCCAGCATGGGGTCGACCACGATGATCAGCCGGTCTTCCAGATTGGACGGCGCCTTGAAGTAGTATTCGACCGGCTGCAGCGTCTCGTGGTCGCGATAAAGCCCGATATGGGCGACGCGGGCCGCCGGCACCAGATCGAGCATGCCATCGAGCAGGCCATTGCCGGCGCGCAGGATCGAGGCAAACACCAGCTTCTTGCCCTTGATGGTGGGCGAATCCATCTGCGCCATGGGCGTCTCGATGGAAATCATCTCGAGCTCGAGGTCGCGTGTCACCTCGTAGCACATCAGATGGGCGATCTCGCGCAGCAGGCGGCGGAAACCGGCAATGGAGGTCTCCTTGTTGCGCATGATGGTCAGCTTGTGCTGGATCAGCGGATGATCGATGACGGTAACATTGCCGCGCACTGGATTCATGGGATCACCTGCCTGTCGTGTTGCTAGAGGAAGCTCTTGCCATGGCGACCGGGCACAAGGCCAAGCCAGTGGGCAATACTCTCGCCAATATCGGCGAACGTGGTGCGAATGCCAATCTCTGCCTGGCCCAGGGCTGGGGAAAAGACCAGGATAGGGATCTGCTCGCGGGTGTGGTCGGTGCCCGGCCAGGTCGGGTCATTGCCGTGATCGGCCGTGAGCACCAGCAGATCATCGTGCCGCATGGCGGCGATGATCTCGGGCAGCCGGCTGTCGAAGAACTCGAGCGCGGCGGCATAGCCGGGCACGTCGCGGCGGTGCCCATATTCGCTGTCGAAATCGACGAAATTGCTCATGACCAAAGCGTTGTCCGCCGCCATCTCCATGGCCTCCAGCGTCTTGTCGAACAGCTGCGCGAGCCCGGTGCCCTTTATCTTGTGCGTCACGCCATGGCCGGCATAGATGTCGGAAATCTTGCCGATGGCAAACACCTGGTGTCCCGCGGCCTGGTTGCGGTCGAGCAGGGTCGGCTCGGGCGGGGCAATGGCGAAATCGCGCCGATTGCCGGTGCGCTTGAAGCTGGTCGCATCCTCGCCGACGAAGGGGCGGGCGATGACGCGGCCGATCATCAGCGGGGCGGTCAGTTCGAAGGCGATTCCGCAGATTTCGTAGAGCCGTTCGAGGCCGAAATGGCTCTCATGCGCGGCGATCTGGAACACGGAATCGATCGAGGTGTAGCAGATGGGCTTGCCGGTGCGGATGCTCTCTTCGCCCAGCTCGGCGATCACCGTGGTGCCCGAGGCGTGCTTGTCGCCCAGTATGCCGGGCAGTTTTGCGCGCCTGATGAATTCGGCGATCAGCTCAGGGGGAAAGGTCGGTTCGGTCTGGGGAAAATAGCCCCAGTCGAACGGCACGGGCACGCCCGCGATCTCCCAGTGACCGGACGGCGTGTCCTTGCCATTGCTGACCTCGCGCCCCACACCGAAGCGGCCGCCCTTTGCCGTCGCCGAGAGGCCCGGCGGCAGCGTGCCGGTGGAGAGCGCGATGGCGGCGCCGATGCCCAGCGCATCGAGATTGGGCACATTGAGCGGCCCGGCGCGCAGGCCGGCGCGGTCGGCCTTGCCGGCAAAGGCCCATTCGGCGATGTGGCCAAAGGTGTTGGCGCCGGTATCGCCATATTTTTCGGCGTCGGGCGCGCCGCCGATGCCGACGCTGTCGAGAATGCAGAGAATGGCGCGGGGCATGATCAGACCTCCTGGGCCGTGGTGTGGGGAACGCTGTCGGGAATCAGCGCGTGCGGCGTCAGCGTGCCGCCCAGCGTGTAGGCGGCCCTGATCCGCTGCTCGGCATCGGCGGCACTGTCCTCGTCGGCCGCGTGAATGCGGGCAATGGGCGTATTGCTGTCGACCGTCACGCCCAGCCCGGCCAACCGGTCAAAGCCGACGCGGTGATCGATGGTATCGGTGGGCCGGGCCCGGCCGCCGCCCAGCGCCACGACGGCCATGCCGACGCCGCGCGTATCGATGCCCGATATCGCGCCCTGCCCATTGGCGAAGACGTCGCGGATGATCGGTGCGGCGGCGAGATGGCCATCGATGAAGTCGCCGGGTCCACCCAGCGCATGCACCATGATGCCGAAGCGCTCGGTGGCCCGGCCGCTATTGAGCGCGGCCTCGGCCAGCATGCGGCCGGCATCGACCGTGCCGGCCACGCCGGTCATCTCGGCGAGCACGGCGCAAAGCGAGAGCGTGACTTCACGCAGGCGCGGATCCTGGTGACGGCCGGTGAGGAAGTCGACGGCATTGCGCACTTCCAGACCATTGCCGGCGGCGCTGGCCAGCGGCTCGTTCATGTCGGTGATCAGGGCACCGGTCTTGAGGCCGGCGCCATTGGCGACTTCGACCAGGCTTTGCGCCAGGTCGCGCGAACGCTCCAGCGTCGGCATGAAGGCGCCCGAGCCGGTCTTGACGTCGAGCACCAGCGCACCCAGCCCCGCCGCCAGCTTCTTGGAGAGAATGGAGGCGGTGATCAGCGCGATGGATTCCACCGTGCCGGTCACGTCACGAATGGCGTAGAGCGCCTTGTCGGCGGGGGCCAGGTCCGCCGTCTGGCCGATGATGGCGCAGCCCGCCTGCCGCACCACCTGGCGAAACAGGGCGTTGTCGGGCTCGGTCTGATAGCCGGGAATGGCATCGAATTTGTCGAGCGTGCCGCCGGTATGGCCCAGGCCACGGCCCGAGATCATGGGCACGAAAATGCCCATGGCCGCCAGGATGGGCGCCAGCATCAGGCTGACATTGTCGCCGACCCCGCCGGTGGAATGCTTGTCTGCCACCGGGCCCTCGAGATCGGACCAGTCGAGCACCGCGCCGCTGTCGCGCATGGCCAGGGTCAGCGCCACGCGTTCGGGCATGCTCATGTCCTGGAAATACACCGCCATGGCAAAGGCGGCGGCCTGGGCATGAGAAACCGTGCCCTTGGCAAAGCCGGCAATAAAGGCGGCGATTTCTGCGTCGCTCAGGGTGTGCCCGTCGCGTTTGCGGGCGATCACTTCTTGGGGGAGGAAGACCATGGGGTGGCTTTCTGAAGGCAGTGTTTGTTGCTCCGCCCCCTCCCAACCTCCCCATCAAGGGGCGGTGCCGCCCTGTGGTTTGGACTGGATCGAGCCTGACGAGTGGAGAGAAACCTCCCCCTTGATGGGGGAGGTAGGCGGGGGTGATTTCGGTTTTACGCTCCGTAGGGAATCCAGACATTCTTGACCTGGGTGGCCTTGGCGAGGAAATAATCTCCATCAAACCGCCGATCGGCCAGATCGTAGTAGAGGCCGCGGCTGGTCCAGGTCTGTTTGAGATTGCTGACCGATGCCTTTTCCACCATGGCCGAGGCTTCCGCATCGCCGGCGAACCACAGCCCATCGACGCCATCGTGCTCGGCCAGCGTCCTGGCCAGCGCCACGCTGTCGCCGGTGACGATGTTGATCACGCCACTGGGGACGTCGGAAGTTTCGATGACCTGGTAGAGATCGGTCAGCGACAGCGGCGACTGGCTCGACGGCACCAGCACCACGGTGTTGCCCATGGCCAGGGCCGGGGCGATCAGCGCGATGGAGCCCAGCAGCGGGCGCGAGGGCGGCGCGACGATGCCCATGACGCCGAGCGGCTCGATCATGGCGGCAGCCACCGCCCGCAGCGGCGGGTTGTGCACGGCGCCATCATATTTGTCGGCCCAGCCGGCAAAGGCGAACAGACGCTCCACCGAGAGCGCCACTTCCTCGGCGCCATCGTGGCCGGTCTGCGCCTTGATACGCGCGGCAAATTCGTCACGGCGATAGTCGAGGTTTTCGGCGAGGAAATAGAGGATCTGCGCCCGGGTATGCGCCGGCGTCGTCGACCAGCCGAGCGCGGCGCGGGCGGCTTCCACCGCGTTGCGGATATCCTTGCGATTGCCGTCGCCTGCCTCGCCAATGAGTTTTCCCGATGGGTCGAGTACGGCACGGGAATAGCCGCTGTCAGGCCGGGCCTGCTTGCCGCCGATATACATCTTGGCGGTCTGGTCGAGATGGCTGGTATCGAGCGGATTGCCCGCCTTGGCGGTAACCGGTTTGGCGACCGGGGCGGCTTTGAGGTCCTTTTCCCAGGCGGGCTTGAGATAGGCGCTCATGCCTTCGCGGCCACCCTCGCGGCCAAAGCCGCTCTCCTTGTAGCCACCAAAGCCGACGGCGGCGTCGAAATTATTGGTGCCGTTGATCCAGACCACGCCGGCCTTGATCTGGGGCGCGATATCGAGCGCCAGATTGATGTTCTCGCTCCAGATCGTCGCGGCGAGGCCATATTTGGTGTTGTTGGCCAAGGCCACCGCCTCTTCGGGGGTGCGGAAGCTCATGGCGACCAGCACCGGCCCGAAGATCTCCTCGGCCACCAGCGTATTGGCA
>CAXBKI010000286.1:0-4690 GCA_963975955.1 uncultured Devosia sp. | reverse complement strand
CAGCCGGGGCCGCCGAGCCTGCCGCAGCGGTGAGCGGCGCGGCGTCGGCGGGCGGTACGGTCGCCACCGGCGGGGACTGCCTGCCGGTCGGCATGCGCTTCATGGTGGCGGCGGGCGACAGCTACGCCGTCTGCGGCACCACGGCCAAGGTTGCCATTGCCTCGGTCGATGCCGGCTATGTCACCCTGGCCGATGGCACGATCGTGGCCGAAGGCGGCACCATCAACCTGGCCGGCAGCCAGTGCATGATGGGGGTGGTGCCCAGCGAAGGCGACGGGCTGAGCGGATACGCGGAAATCCGGGTGGCCTGCTGAGGCCATCCTGGCCCGGGCAGAGGCCTATCGCGCCAGGCGGGCATGCGGCACCGGGGCCGGCTTGCCGGTCATCACCGGCTTGACGTTTTCGCCGCCGAACAGACCGCCAATGCCGCCGAACAGGCCACTGACGGCGCCGCCGACCGCTTCGCCGCGCGCCTTGATCACGGCTTCCTCGCGGGCCTGGCGGTCCTCTGCCGCCAGCACATTGGCGACGGCGGCCTCATCGGCCTGCTGCTTGGCCAGCAGGGCCGCGCTTGGGCTTGCGGCAGGGCAGGCGGCCATCGGGTTGAGGGCGCCGCTGCCGCTGGCGTTGAAGACATACTGGCGTTCGCACACATCCCAGGCGGGCGGCTGCTTGTTCAGCTCGAACAGGTCATAGCCTTCCTTGATGTCCTTCCAGAAGGCCAGGTGCGGGCTCTTGGTCTGCGCGGCCAGGTTGGTGGGGGTCATCTTGAACGGAAAGATCTGCAGCTGGAAGCTGGGATTGCCGCCCTTGAAGCTTTCGCGCGCCAGCGCATAGATTTCGGCGATGCCCTGGTCGGTCATGGCGTAGCAGCCGCGCGAGGAGCAGTCGCCATGCACCATCAGGTCGGAACCGGTGCGGCCCCAGACCCGGTCGAACTTGTTGGGAAAGCCGGTATTGAAGGCCAGGTAATAGCTTGATTTCGGGTTCATCAGGCCGGGGGTGATGGTGTAGAAACCCTCCGGGCTCTGGCGATCGCCTTCCTTGATCTTGGGGCCCAGTTCGCCCGAGAAGGCGCAGATGGCGTAGCTCTTGAACAGCTTGAACTGGCCGCTGCTGGTGCGCTTCCAGACCTCGAGCGTCTGCTCCTGCTTGAAGATGCGCACCACCATGGCCTCGCCCGGTGACGAGCCCATCGCCTTGAGCGCCGATACCACGCTGCTCTGCAGGGGCTGGTTGTGCCGGTTGCTCGAGGATTTGGGCAGAAAGCCCCCACAGGCGACCAGGCCGAATATCACCCAGAGCAGGATGATCGCGGAGCACATTTTACGGATGAGGATGGCGGTCACGATGGGTAGGCCCAGTTGCGAGAACAGTCGCTGATCCATAAGGAACAGTGGTTACCCAAGCATGATAATTGCTGGTGAACGAAGTGTTACCACGCGCGCCAATCCCCAGCTAGCGTGCATGGTTCACACAGAAGTGTGAACCCTCAAGGGTTGGCCGGGCAGGGGATGTGGTGGGCGCGGCCCGGCGCTGCCCTTCCCCCAGGGGAGGGGCCGGCGCCTGGCGGCAACCGGCAACCGGCTAGAGCGCGGTGCCGATCGCCATGAATTTTTCGCGGCGATGCTCGCGCACTTCCAGGCGGGACTTGCCGGCGAAGTCGGCGAGGAATTTGGCCAGCGCCTCGCGGGTGGAAGCCATCACCGCCTCGGGGTGGCGGTGGGCGCCGCCGGTTGGCTCGGGGATGATGCCGTCGATCACGCCAAAGCCGAGCAGGTCGGCCGAGGTGATCTTCGCATCGCGCCAGAGAATGGTGGCGCCGCCTTCGGGCGAAATCACCGAATAGATGGCGTGTTCGAGCATCAGCACGCGGCTGGCCGTGGCAATGGCGATGGCGCCGCCCGAGCCGCCTTCGCCGATGACGATGGCGATATTGGGCACGCCCAGTTCGAGCGATTTTTCGGTGGAGCGGGCAATGGCTTCGGCCTGGCCGCGCTCCTCAGCACCGATGCCGGGATAGGCGCCGGCGGTATCGACCAGCGAGATCACCGGAATGTTGAAGCGGTCCGCCATTTCCATGATGCGCACGGCCTTGCGGTAGCCCTCGGGGCGGGCCATGCCGAAATTGTGCTTGAGGCGGGTCTCGGTGGAATTGCCCTTTTCCTGGCCGATCACGGCAACCGGCTGGCCATTGAAGCGGCCAAAGCCGGCCTGGATGGCGGAGTCCTCGGCAAACTTGCGATCGCCGGCCATCGGCCGCCACTCGGTGATCAGGGTGCTGATGTAGTCGGAGAAGTGCGGGCGCTGGGGATGGCGGGCGACCTGGGTCTTCTGCCAGGGCGTCAGCTTCTTGTAGATTTCCACCAGGGCCTCGTCGGCACGGCTGGACAGCCGGGAGACCTCCTCGTCAATGCTCACGGCCTGATCGGTCGCGGCCATGGACTTGAGCTCGGCGATCTTGCCTTCAAGATCGGCTACCGGCTTTTCGAAATCGAGATAAGACTGCATTCCACCTGCCCGTTAGGGGTCTCATTGCTGGACCCCTGCATCAGGCCGCTGCTGTTGCGCCCTAAAGTGGCCGGAAAGTGACGGTGGCGCAATGGCAAGTCAAGCGGAACCGCTGCGATAGTGAACACCCGGGTGCGGATGCTAACAGTCTGTTAAGGTGCATTCGGCCCGCTCAGGGCTGGTTGAGCGGGTGGTGGGTCTCCACCAGGGTGCGCAATTTTTCGTCCAGCACATGGGTATAGATCTGGGTCGTCGAGATGTCGGCGTGGCCGAGCAGCATCTGGACCACGCGCAGATCGGCACCGCCGGCCAGCAGGTGGCTGGCAAAGGCGTGGCGCAGCACATGGGGGGCGACGCGGGCGGCGCCGATGCCGGCGCGCCCGGCCAGGCCCTTGAGGTCGCGGGCAAATACCTGGCGGCTCAGATAGCCCTCGGCGCCGCTGGCCGGGAACAGGAACGGGCCCGGCTCGAGCGTGGACAGATAGGCCTTGATGGCGTCGCGGGCCCGGTCATTGAGCGGCACGATGCGCTCCTTGTTGCCCTTGCCGGTGACGGTGATGAAGCTGGTGTCGCGCATCACCGCGGCGCGGCGCAGGCTGACCAGTTCGGACACGCGCATGCCGGTGGCATAGAGCAGTTCGAGCAGCACGTAGAGGCGCAGCGCACCGGCCTGCTCGGCCGGCGTGCCGGGCGCATTGGCGTCGGCTTCGGCGGTGGTGAGCAGCTTGTCCACCTCGGCGACCGAAAGCACCTTGGGCAGGGCGCGGCGGCTCTTGGGGCTGGCCACGATCCGGGTGGGGTCGTCGCCGCGCAGATTGTCGGCGCACAGGAACTGGTGGAACTGGCGGATCGCCGACAGGCGCCGCGCGCTCGAGGACGCCGACAATCCCTGGGCATGAAGCGTATCGAGATAGCTGGTGACAGCCTCGCGGTCGCCCGTGAGCGGGGTCTGGCCGCGGCTGGCCAGAAAGCCGGCATAGTCGGTCAGGTCGCGGCGATAGGCGTCGATCGTATTGGGGGCCGCGCCGCGCTCGGCGCTCATCATTTCGAGAAAGGCGCCGACCAGATGGGACGCGCTCATTGGCTGGCCGGCACGGCCGATGCAGGGTCCTGGCGCGTGCCCGGCAGGGCCGGTGCGCCGCCGCCCAGCAGGTCGCGGGTGGGGATGCGGATGGTCACCTGCTTGGGGGTGGGTTCGACATAGGCCACCAGCGCAAACATGCCCACATAGACAAGGCCCGCCAGAAACAACAGCGTGATAATGAGTCGGATCAGGGTCGGCATGAGGTCCACTAAACTGCTTTTGCCTAAAATATGGCAGCAAATGGTTTCATTTCTGTAGGGATAAGGCAAGGACGCGCAAGTTCTTGACAGGAGCGGCAGAGGCGGGTTGATAGCGGCAGCATCAGGAGTGCCACTGCCTTGACCCGACCCGATCCGGCATTGCGGCAAGCCCGCGCCGAGGAGCTTGCCGAGCATCTGGCCGGCCAGCCACTGGTGCTGGTCGGAATGATGGGGGCTGGCAAGACCACGGTGGGGCGTCGGGTCGCGGCCCGGCTCAACCGCCAGTTTCTCGACAGCGACGAGGAGATCGAAAAGGCGGCGCAGATGAGCGTGCCCGAGATCTTCGCGCAGCGCGGCGAGCCCGAATTCCGCTCGGGGGAAACCAGGGTCATTGCCCGCGTGCTCAAGCACCGCGGCGTGGTGCTGGCCACCGGTGGCGGCGCCTTCGTCAATCCGGAAACCCGGGCGCTGGTCAAGGCCGGCGCGATCTCGGTCTGGCTCAAGGCCGAGATCGACATCCTGTTCGAACGCGTCTCGCGCCGCTCCAATCGCCCGCTGCTCAAAACCGCCAATCCGCGGGCAACGCTGGAAAAGCTGATCGAGGAACGCTACCCGATCTATGCCGAGGCCGATGTCACGGTGATCAGCCGCGACGTGCCGCAGGAAGCGGTGGCCAGCGACGTGATCGAGGCGGTGCTGGCCTATCTCAAACAACAGGACGCCTGATGGCCGATATTGCCCATACCGTTCATGTCGATCTGGGCAGCCGTGCCTATGATATCCTGATCGGCGACCGCCTGCTCGATGCGGCCGGCGCCATCCTGGCCGAGCGTTTTGCCGGGCGCCGCTTCGGCATCATCACCGATACCAATGTCGCCCAGGCGCAATTGCCGCG
>CAXBKI010000285.1:0-4707 GCA_963975955.1 uncultured Devosia sp. | reverse complement strand
GGAAGGCGGCTTTTCGCCTCCTCCAGCCGCGCTTCGGCCTCTTTGCGGGCGGCGATCCGGGTGCCGGGGTCCAATTCGCACAGCGCCTGGCCGGCGGTAACATAGGCGCCACGGCGCAGGGGTTCCGAGACAATCAGCCCCGAGGTTTCGGCGCGCACATTGACCTGACGTGCGGCTTCGGTCTGGCCGCGGGCCATGTCGGCATCGCTCTGGCCCTCGGCCGGGGCGTAGCCGAAATAGCGGTAGCCCTCGATAACCTGCTCGGGGGAGCCGCGGCTGATGCCCAGCTGCAGCCGTCCGCCGGCAATCAGGTCGGCAGCGCCGGCATCTTCGGCCATGTAGAGCGGGTTTTCGTAGCGCATGTCGATCACGGCCGTGCCGATCTCGATCTTCTTGGTCCTGGCGCCGATGGCGGCCAGCAGCGGAAAGGGCGAGGCCAGCTGGCGGGCGAAGTGGTGCACGCGGAAATAGGCGCCATCGGCGCCCAGTTCCTCGGCCGCCACGGCCAGGTCGATCGATTGCAGCAGGGCATCGCCGGCCGAGCGGGTGCCGGACTGGGGCGACGGCGACCAGTGGCCGAAGGAGAGGAAGCCGATGTTTTTCATGAAAAAGGACCTGCGTGCTTGGTGGGGCCACGATCTTGGCGCTGCTGTTGCCTGTTAGCTAGTGCCGCGGGCGGCGGGCGCCAAGGAGTTTTGGCTGAACGCATTGATCACGCTGGTGAACAGTCCCGCGGCCGGACCGGAGGGTTCTTGCAGCGAGCCCTTGCATTCTGGACAACATGCCATCATTTGATGTAAGAATATCACATCATCTGATGGAGTCAGCCCATGCCCGGCGGAGCGGCAATTGCAGAGCGGCAGGATTTTTCCGGCGAAGCGGACCGCGCGCGTCTGTCGGCGGTGGCGCTCAAGGCGTATCGGCGGCTGGTCGGGCAATGGGGGCTGACGGGGCAGCAGGCGGCGGCGCTGCTCGATGTCTCGACCAGCACCTGGGAGCGGATCAAGGCCGACGGCAGGGGCAAGGCGCTCAGCCAGGACCAGATGACGCGCATCTCGGCGCTGGTCGGCATCTACAAGGGCCTGCACCTGCTGTTTGCCGATGGGATGGCCGATGACTGGATCAGGCTGGCCAATGCCGGGCCGCTCTTTGCCCGGATGAGCCCGCTGGAGTCGATGATCCGGGGCGGCATTCCGCAAATGCTCGAGGTCCGCCGGCATGTCGATGCGGTGCGTGGGGGCCTGTGATTGTCGCTCGATGAGGTCCCCATCGTCACCGTGGCCTATCCCACCACGGTGCGGCTGGTCAGCTCAGCCCGGCTGCGCGCCGCCGTGCTGGAGCCGCTGGTCGACAGCACCGATGAACTGGCGCTGCTGGCCGAGATCGAGGGGGCGACCAGCGCCCGGCAACTGGCCCAGCACCGAGGCATTGCGGGCCTGGCTGCCAATGAGCTGGTCTATGACGTACCGCATGCCCATTTCATCAATGCCTCGTTTGCCTATGCCCGGCCGCAGCAGCCCAATCGCTTCAATGGCAGTCACCGGGGCGCCTGGTATGCGGCGCTGAGTGTCGACACCTGCCTGGCTGAAGTGGGCTATCACCTGACGCGGTTTCTGGCCGATGCCGGTCGCTACCAGGCGGTGGTGGACTATGCCGAGATGCTCAGCAGCCTGGCCGGCGCCTATGTCGATCTGCGGCAGCGGCCCGAGCACCCGGCGCTGGGCGCCGATCCGGCCCAGGCCTATCCGGTGGGCAACCGGCTGGCCGAGATGGCCCGGGCGCAAGGGCTCAACGGCATCATCTATCCCTCGGTGCGCCATGCCGACGGCACCTGCTTTGCCGCCCTGCGCCCCGCCGCCGTGCAATCGGTACGACAGGGAGATGCCTATCGCATGGTCTGGAACGGCGAGCCGACGCCATTGGTGGAGGGGCCAATTCGTCCAGATGGCGCGCCGTCTGCATCCTGATTGCCCCGCCTCAGAACGAGGTCCGGTTGGTACTACGGGGATCGCCGTCCACACCGCTGCGATAGATCTCGCCTTGGCGCGCCACCTGCCGCCAGGGTCTTGCCTTGGTCAAGGCAACCTCGAACCGGGCGTCGTCGCGGTCGATGGAGCCCAGGATGATGCACGGTTCGGTTCCCTGTGGCGCACAGGACAGGACATTCCCATCCGGACCAATAAACCGGCTGGGCAATGCCGCGCCACATTGTGCCGGCGTGGCCAGCGACAGCCAGACATTGTTGGTCGCCGCATGAGCCTGCGCCAGAACGGCAAATATCGGATCCTGGGCATAGGCTGACAGCAGCATGCACTCGACACCAAGTCTGGCATTTTCGGCGAACAGTTCGGGAAACTGGACCTCGATGCACAGGGCGCAACCAAAGCGGACGCCGTCAATGTCAAAAACCACCGCTTCGTTGCCCGGACTGTACCAGTCGGTGATCTCGGTGTGCGAACAGAAGCGCTTGTCATAGCGGGTGGTGATGTCACCCGCCGCCGAGATGACATAAAGGCTGTTATGCGGCCGATTGGGTGGGGTCAGTTGATGGTTGCAGCCCAGCACCACCCAAATATCGAGTTCGCGCGCTGTCGCGCAGATGGCGCTGAGTTCGTGCCGGACGCTGGGCCAGTCGACCTCAGCCCAGTTGGCAATCTGGGCCTTGGCGTAGCCGGACAGTGCCGCCTCGGGGAGGTGCAACAGCCGTGCCCCCGCGGCCCTGGCCTCGGTCATCAGCTGGCGGATGTGCTGACCGTTGGCGGCCACATCGGGCGTGATCAGACTTTGTGCCGTGGCAATACACACAGGTACCGCCAAGGCCCTTCGTCCTAAACGTCCAGATTGGACACGCTGAGCGCATTGTCCTGGATGAACTCGCGGCGCGGTTCGACCAGATCGCCCATCAGGGCGGTAAAGATCTGGTCGGCTTCGTCGGTCTGGTTGACCTCCACCTTGAGCAGGGTGCGCGCATTGGGGTCGAGCGTGGTTTCCCAGAGCTGGGAGGCATTCATTTCGCCCAGCCCCTTGTAACGCTGCAGGGTCACGCCCTTGCGGCCGGCATCGGTAACGGTCTTGAACAGCGAAGCGGGTCCGAAGATCTGGGTGGTTTCGCCCTTGCGGGTGAGCGTGGGCACCCCACCATAGATTTCGTCGAGCCGGTCGGCCAGCTGGCGCAGCTTGCGCGCGTCCGCGCTCTGCAGCAGCGCCCGGTCAAGCTGGTGAGTTTCTTCCACGCCGCGCACGGTGCGCGAAAAGGCCAGCCCCCCTTCGTCGGTGATGACGCCGGACCAGCCACGTTCGAGTTCGTCCGAGATGCGGTCGAGCCGGTTGGCCACGCGGCCCATGGTCTCGTTGATCCGGGCGGGGTCGCTCAACCCCTCGGGATCGAGCCCGCCGACGATGGCGGCCTGTTCGACCAGGCTGCGATTGTAGCGGGTGTTGAGGTTGTCGATGGCTTTGACGATGTCGCGGGCCTGCTGGAGAATGCTCATCAGGTCGGCGCCGGCATGTTCGGTACCATGCTGGGTCCTGAACACGGCTTCGTCCAGGCCATAGTCGAGCAGATAGTCCTCGAGCGCCCGCTCATCCTTGAGATATTGCTCGGATTTGCCGCGCATGGCTTTGTAGAGCGGGGGCTGGGCGATGTAGATATGGCCGCGCTCGAGCAATTCGGGCGTCTGGCGATAAAAGAAGGTCAGCAGCAGGGTGCGGATATGGGCGCCGTCCACGTCAGCATCGGTCATGATGATGATCTTGTGGTAGCGCAGCTTGTCGACGTTGAACTCTTCGCGGCCGATGCCGGTGCCCAGGGCGGTGATCAGCGTGCCGACCTGGTCGGAGCTGATCATGCGGTCAAAGCGCGCGCGTTCGACATTGAGAATCTTGCCGCGCAGCGGCAGCACGGCCTGGTTGGACCGGTCGCGGCCCTGCTTGGCCGAGCCACCAGCCGAGTCGCCCTCGACGATGAAGATTTCCGACTTGGCGGGGTCGCGTTCCTGGCAGTCGGCCAGCTTGCCGGGCAGCGAGGAGATTTCCAGCGCCCCCTTGCGGCGGGTCAGTTCGCGCGCCTTGCGGGCAGCCTCGCGGGCCGCGGCAGCCTCGGCCACCTTGCCCACGATCACCTTGGCTTCGACCGGGTGTTCTTCAAACCACTGGCCGAGCTTGTCGTTGACGATGTTTTCCACCACCGGACGGACCTCGGAGGAAACCAGCTTGTCCTTGGTCTGGCTCGAGAACTTGGGATCGGGCACCTTGACCGAGAGCACGCAGGTCAGGCCCTCGCGCGTGTCATCGCCGGTCAGCGATACCTTCTCGCGCTTGGCGATGCCCGAGCTTTCGGCATAGCTGGTCACCTGACGCGTCAGCGCGCCGCGCAGGCCCGCCAGATGGGTGCCGCCGTCGCGCTGGGGGATGTTGTTGGTGAAGCACAGCACGTTCTCGTGGTAGCTGTCGTTCCACTGCAGCGCGACCTCGACGGTGATGCCGTCCTTTTCGCTGACCATGGTGATGGGGCGTTCGATCACCGCCGCCTTGGACTTGTCGAGATAGTTGACGAAGGCCTCGAGCCCGCCCTCGTAGAACAGGTCGATATTGACCGGCTCGGGGTGGCGGTTGTCATTGAGCAGGATGTGCACGCCCGAATTGAGGAAGGCCAGCTCGCGCAGGCGGTGCTCCAGCGTCTTGAAATCGAACTCGACCATGGTGAAG
>CAXBKI010000284.1:0-4727 GCA_963975955.1 uncultured Devosia sp. | reverse complement strand
TTCAGCGCGACCCGCTGCCGTTTCCCTCCTTGCTGGTCGCCTCCAACACCGATCCGCTGTGCACCGTCGAACGCGCCGTCGAATTTGCCACCTGCTGGGGCTCGGACTTTCATCAGGCCGGCGATGTCGGTCACATCAACCTGGCTTCGGGACATGGTCCCTGGCCCGAGGGGCTGCTGATGTTCACCCGGCTGATGCAACGGCTATGATGGACGGATATCGGGTTGAGCCCGGCGCGCCAGGCATCGAGGACTACCTTCGGCTGCGCGTCGCGGCCGGCCTCAGCGCCAAGACGCACGAGCAGGCCAGCGCCGGCCTGCCCAACACCTGGCATGGCGTCAGGATTGTTCATGCCGGCAGCGTGGTCGGCATGGGCCGCATCATCGGCGATGGTGGCACCGCTTTCCAGATCGTCGACATCGCGCTCGAACCCGCTCACCAGGGGCTTGGGCTGGGCAAGACCATCATGTCCGCGCTCATGGACCACCTCAATACCCACGCGCCCCAGGGGGCCTATGTCAGCCTGATCGCCGATGGCGATGCCCGCCATCTCTATGCCAAATATGGCTTCGAGCCGGTCATGCCGGCCTCCATCGGCATGGCAACCCGGGTCACCCGCCCCGCCTGACGGCAACGTCCGGGCTTTCTGTCCCTGCTCGACATGAAATTGCCGGGGAACCGCCCCTGCCCGCGCTTCAACAGAACATCGCCAAACAACCGCCACTATTAGGCCTGGCAGGGCTAGATCATGGCAGATTTGGCGCCTGCCGGCTTACATTTATGTAAGTTGAGTGGCGTTTGCTGTGGCGCTAGATCTTTGGGGGCTGGTTTGGCAACGCCGGCAGGGCAAGTTCCCTGCGACACGACGGAACCTGAAAACCGGCACTCGACGGGCAAAATGCCCGACAGCCTTATGGACGACTATCATGCGCAAAATTATTGCATCTGCCCTGACCGCACTTCTTGTTGCCGCACCCGGCGCCGCCTTTGCGGCCTCCGCAACGGCCAACGCCACGGCAAAGCCGGCGGCCGCGTCCGCCATGGCAGCGCCGCAGACCATTGCCAGCACGGTCAAGGCATTTGATCTCAAGACGCACAAGCTGACCCTGGCCAATGGCGTGTCCTACGTCCTGCCCGCAAACTTCAAGGACCCGGGCCTCAAAGTCGGCGAGAAGGTCAGCGTCAAGTATCAGATGAACGGCAAGGCCTTTGACGTGACCAGCGTCACCATCGGCTAGCCTTCCGACAAAAAAGGGGAGCCGGTCAGCGACCGACTCCCCTCGATACTGCCCTGGCAGTGCCAACTCTCGGATCAGCCTTCCGAAGCAACCTGCTCGTTGGCGATCTGGGTGAGCTGCGCCATCTTGGTGCGAATCACGTCATCGCCAATATCGAGCCCCTTGGCCTTGATGTCGCCCGACACCTTGCGGAACACGTCTTCGTCGCCGGCTTCCTCGAAGTCGGCTGCCACCACTTCGGCCGCATAGGCCGTTGCAGCGTCGCCCGTATGGCCCAGCAGCTCGGCCGCCCAGATACCCAGCAGCTTGTTGCGCCGTGCCTCGGCCTTGAATTTGGTCTCAGCATCGAAGGCGAACTTGGCTTCCTGCCCCTTCGCCCGATCATCAAACTGGCTCATGCCACTCTCCCGCTTGCCCCGACAATGCCGCTTCAGCGGCGTTCGCCAACCGACATAGGCGGTTCAGGCAGCCAAATCAACGACTCCTCCCGCGCTGCGACCTTTCGCTCGAACAAATCACCGCGCAGACCCCCTATCCCCTGCGATAATGCAAAAGAGCTTGCCTTTTTGCATGGTTCTAGCGCATGAAGCGGCCAAATTACCCTCCTCTCCCAACGGTCCGGATTCCCAATGAACCGTCGTCGCAAAATCTATGAGGGCAAGGCCAAGATCTTGTTCGAAGGTCCTGAGCCCGGCACTCTGGTTCAGTATTTCAAGGATGACACCACCGCTGGTGATGGCGCTCGCCACGAAATCATCGATGGCAAGGGCGTGTTGAACAACCGAATCTCGGAGTTCATTTTCACCAAGCTCAACGGCCTGGGCATTCCCACGCACTTTATTCGTCGCATGAACATGCGCGAGCAGCTGATCAAGGAAGTCGAGATCATTCCGCTCGAGATCATCGTGCGCAATTTTGCTGCCGGCTCGCTGGTCAAGCGTCTCGGCCTTGAGCCGGGCACCCAGCTGCCCCGCTCGATCATCGAGTTCTGCTACAAGGACGATGCGCTGCACGACCCCATGGTCAGTGAAGAGCACATCACGGCCTTTGGCTGGGCAACCCCGGCCGAGCTCGACGACATCATGAGCCTGGCCATCCGCGTCAACGATTTCCTCACCGGCCTGTTCATGGGCGTCGGCATCCAGCTCGTCGATTTCAAGATTGAGTGTGGCCGCCTCTATGAAGGCGATCTGATGCGCATCGTGCTGGCCGATGAGATCAGCCCCGACAGCTGCCGCCTGTGGGACGTCAAGACCCGCACCAAGATGGACAAGGATCGCTTCCGCGAAAACCTGGGCGGCCTGATCGAGAACTACCGCGAAGTTGCCCAGCGCCTGGGCATTCTGGTTGAAACCGAAAATGCGCTGACCACTGGTCCGCGCCTCGTTCAGTAGCCGGGAGCCTGCCATGAAAGCCCGTGTAACCGTAACGCTCAAGGCCGGCGTTCTCGACCCCCAGGGGCAGGCCATCGAAGGCTCGCTCAAGGGGCTGGGATTTCCCGGCGTCGCCTCGGTCCGCCAGGGCAAGGTCTTTGATCTTGTTCTGGAGGGAACCGATGCGGAGGCCGCGCGTTCTCAGATCACCAACATGTGTGACAAGCTTCTTGCCAACACCGTGATCGAAAACTACGCGATCGAAATCTCAAATTAACGCCTGCCGCTATATCCTTTTAGCGCGCTATGCCTCGGCGCCGGACCAATCAGCTATGCTCAAAACCATCTCTCTTTCGGTTATGTTCTTCGCCACTCTCGGCCTGCTGTTCGCGGCCTACGCTTCGGTCCCCGTCTAGTCAGCTTAAGCCAGTCGCGTTTGGCTCAACGGCCAGACGCCGCTAGCGCTGACTGCTCAGCTCCATCAGATTGCCCTGGGGCAGTTCTTGCAGCCTTGCTGGCGCTGTGTGCTTGCACGCGCCTTTCCGGCCGCGACCTCACGGCGCGCCTGTCCGGCGGACCGATGACGGCTGTTGGCCGCCGCATGGCCGGGCGTTTCCGCTTTAGCGAACCGCTTACCAATTAAGCATCAATCTTAAGCCTGTCGGCGGCTGTTTACCCGCTGGCACCCCTCTTGCAGCTATTATGCCGTCGCAAGCAGGGGAGCGTGGACAATGCCGGCATCAAGCAACCGTCTCGACTGGGTAGACATGGCCAAGGGCCTGTCGATCTTTCTGGTGGTCATGATGTATGCCGCCGCCAGCGTCGGCGAGGACACCGGCGGCGTGGGGGCCTTTCATTGGGCCATTGCCTTTGCGACCCCCTTCCGCATGCCCGAGTTCTTTCTGATCTCCGGCCTGTTCCTGTCGCAGGTTATCGATCGTCCCTGGCGGGCCTTTGCCGATCGACGCGTCGTCCACTACCTCTATTTCTACGTGCTGTGGGCCTTCATCCACATTGTCTTCAAGGTGGGCCTGCTGGCCGCCAATCCGCTCGGCATGGTCGAGCAGCTGGCCTGGGCCGTGGTGGAGCCCTATGGCGTGCTCTGGTTCATCTATTTGCTGGCCGTGGTGGGCGCGGTGACCAAGCTGATGCATGCCCTGCGCGCGCCGGTATGGGCCGTCCTTGCCGTGGCCGCGATTCTGCAGATGGCCGCCATTCACACCGGCAGCTATGCCATCGATCAGTTCGCCGCCTATTTTGTCTTCTTCTATGCCGGCTATGTCTTGGCGCCGCTGCTGTTCCGCCTGTCCGGCTGGGCCAGCGATCACATCGCCCTCGCGCTGGCCGGCCTTGTGGCCTGGGTCGCTGTTCATGCCGCCCTGGTGTTTTCGCCGGGCTTTGCAATGCAGCCCGTTCACCCCGTCATGGGCTGGGCCGGCCTGCCCGGTGTCCACCTGGCTCTGGCGCTGGCCGGCACCGCTGCCCTGTGTGTCATCGCCGCCCTGCTCAGCCGCCTGCCGGCCATGGACTGGCTGCGCTGGATGGGCAGCAAGTCGCTGATCATCTACGTCGCCTTCGTGCTGCCGCTGGGGATCTCGCGGACATTGCTGATCAGGTTCGGCCTGATCGAACCCACAATGCTGACCGCCCTCACCATGGCCATCGCCATCGTTTCGCCCCTGGTGTTTTATGCGCTGGTCAAGCGCACCGGCATGGGCAATTTCCTGTTCGAGCGTCCCGATTGGGCCCACCTGCCCGGCACCAGGCGCCACCACGAACAGCTGGCCACCAACCCTGCCGAATAGCGCTCTGCGCATGTGCGATTGCTTCGGGCCGGGATATGCTTGTTTCGGCCCTTGCCTTTTTCGCCAAGACTCACCAAAAGAGCCTCGCAACTCCTGACATAACGAGGAATAGCCGATGAAATCCGCCGTCATCGTCTTCCCTGGGCTCAATCGAGACCGCGACATGATCGCGGCTTTGACCAAGGTATCGGGCACCGCCCCGGCCATAGTCTGGCACCAGGACACGGATCTGCCCGATGTCGATCTGATCGTCATCCCCGGCGGCTTTTCCTATGGTGACTAGCTGCGCTGCGGCGCCATCGCCACCCGCT
>CAXBKI010000283.1:0-4729 GCA_963975955.1 uncultured Devosia sp. | reverse complement strand
AACTTTCCGATCGCCATTCCGACCTGGAAAATGGCGCCCGCCATTGCCTATGGCAATACCGTGGTGATCAAGCCAGCAGACCTGGTGCCGGGCTCGACATGGGCAATCGTGGACATCATGCATCGGGCAGGCCTGCCCCATGGCGTGGTCAACCTGGTGATGGGCAAGGGCTCGGTGGTTGGCCAGACCATGCTGGACAGCAAGGACGTGAACGCGATCAGCTTCACCGGTTCGGTGGGAACGGGCAAGCGCGTCGCCGCTGCATCGATCGAGGTGGGCCGCAAATTCCAGCTCGAAATGGGCGGCAAGAACCCGACCGTGGTGCTGGACGACGCCGACCTCAAGGTCGCCGTGGAAACCGTGGCGCAGTCGGCATTCTTCTCGACCGGCCAGCGCTGCACGGCGTCCTCGCGCGTCATTGTTACCGACGGTATCCATGACAAGTTCGTCGAGGCTCTGGCCGAGCGCACGCGCAATCTGCGGGTCGGCGACGCGCTGGACAAGAACACCGAGATCGGTCCCGTGGTCGATCCGAGCCAGCTCAAGCAGGACACCGACTATATCGCCATCGGCAAGGCCGAAGGCGCCAAGCTGGTGGCCGGCGGCGAGATGGTCAAGGCCGGGACGGAAGGCTACTTCCTGCAGCCCACGCTGTTTACCGAAGCGACCAACCAGATGCGCATCAGCCGCGAAGAGATCTTTGGGCCGGTGGCCTCGGTCATTCGCGTCAAGAACTACGAAGAGGCGCTCGAAACCGCCAATGACACCGAGTTCGGTCTGAGCGCGGGCATCGTCACCACCTCGCTGAAGTATGCCACGCACTTCAAGCGCAATGCCGAAGCCGGCATGGTGATGGTCAATGTGCCGACCGCAGGCGTGGATTTCCACGTGCCGTTCGGTGGTCGCAAGGGCTCCAGCTATGGTCCGCGCGAGCAGGGCAAGTATGCGGCCGAGTTCTTCACCGTGGTCAAGACGGCCTATACTGCCGCCGGCTAAACCGCGATCCCACCCTGAATTGCAGGACGGCCCCCGGAGCGATCCGGGGGCCGTTTTGCGTCAAAGGGCGCTGGCAAGCCGGGATTTGGACTGACGGGCGATCAGCCCGCACAGCTTGAAGATGCCCAGCTCGATCTGCGCCTCGTCGCTGAGTGAAAAACTCAGGCGCAAGGTATTGCGGCCCGCCCCGTCCGCGAAGAAAGCGCTGCCTGGAACGAAGGCGACATCCTGCGCGATGGCCTGTTCCAAGAGGGCGGTGGTGTCGATATGGGGCGGCAGTTCAAGCCAGACAAACATGCCGCCATCAGGCTTTTGCCAGTGCATATCGGGCGGCGCGTAGCGTTCCAGCGCGGCGAGCATGGCATCGCGCCTGGTGCGGTAGACGGCCCGGATGGCAGCGACCTGGGCCTCGAATCCGGAGATAGCCACGTGGTGCATGACGAGCTGGTTGACGCTGGCGGTATGCAGATCGGCGCCCTGCTTGAGCAGGGCGAGCTTGCGGATCAGCGGCGCTGGGCCGCAGACCCAGCCCACCCGCAGGCCAGGCGACAGGGTCTTGGAAAAACTGCCGCAATAGAGCGTGCGGGTGTTCTGCATCGAGCCGCTGGCGGCGGCGTCGAGCGCGGCAATGGCGGGCAGCGGTTCACCGTCATAGCGCAGGGCCGAATAGGCGGCGTCCTCAACAATGATGGCGTTGAAGGCGCGGGCCTGATCAAGCGCCTGCTGGCGCGCGGGCAGGCTCATGGTCAGCCCGGTCGGGTTGGCGAAATCGGGCGTCAGATAGAGTAGGCGCGGGGCATCGGGGCCGACGGGCTGGGGCGCGTCGAGTGTGGCGAAGCTGGCCTGATAGGCGGAAAAGGCCTGCAGGGCGCCCAGATAGGTTGGCCGGGCGGTCAGCACCGTGCTGCCCGCATCGATCAGCAATTTGCCAATCAGATCAAGCGCCTGCTGGGAACCGGTGGTGATCAGGATATTGTCCGGCGTGGCGGGCACGCCCAAGCCGTTCATGTGCCCGGCCAGCCATTGCCGCAGCGGCGCATGACCCTCGGTGGTGGAGTATTGCAGCGCCTCGCGACCGATCTGCGGACCGCCAAAAGCCTGGTGGCAGGCGCTCTGGAACAGGGCGAGATTGAACAGGGCCGGATCGGGAATGCCGCCGGCAAAGGAGATCATGGAGGGTTTGCCGACCAGCTTGAGCAGTTCGCGGATTTCGGACGCCTTGATGGTCTGGGCGCGCGCGGAGAGGCGATAATCGAGCTGTGGCATTTGTATCCTCCGTCACTGATATGAACGATACAATCACCTCAATATTGTTATGTCAACTGTGTTGACCTTGTTGCGATGGCGTCCTAAGAATCATTGCTGATCTGCCGATCAGGCCAATGCGGACGCGGTCCGGGCGTGAGGGTGCGGTTTTGGATGGCATTGTAGCATGGCCGGCCATGGCGGGGATAAGGAGCGGGCCGAGGCCGATCCGTGACTGTCGGACGGTCCCTGCGGCGGTGGCGGTGGTCCATTCCAGCTGGGAAGGGGCGCGGTGGCCCGTTTGTGCGGAGGCGTCTGTCTGGTGCACAAAAGGCGATGGGTGGCGGGGTGATGGGGACGCCGGTGGCCGCCGCCTTGCGGCATTGTGGAAGGCTGAGGCTGCCGTTTGGCGCGCGGCACCGGACTCGCTGGGTTGGCAGTGGGGCTGTGGTGCAGGCGTGCGAAGCGATGGGCGGGCGATAGGAGCAGGCCGGTACGCCTGGGATGGGCGGCGAGGCCAATGGTCGGGGGCGTGCAGGATGGGGCTGACGGGGCTTTTTGCGTTCAGCAGCAGATTCGATCTGATATGACCTTTTGGGCAAATGGGTGAACGTTCGGCGTAGCCGATGCGTCACTGCAGGCACATGCGGGAATAGTGGCAATGCGGATGGACAGGCATGGCCTTGCCGGTGATAGTATTGAGGCAATGAGCGATACAATTCTAGAAAACACCAATACAATGCAACTCGGCGACGGCGACCTGCCGCTGCATGAGCGCGTGGCGACGGCAGTCGAGGCGGCGATCGCCAGCGGGCAGTTCCGGCCGGGCGAGCGGCTGCCGACGCATCGGCAACTGGCGCAGCAATTTGCGGTGTCGATCGGCAGCGTGACGCGTGCCATCGATACGCTGAGTGCGCGCGGCGTGGTGCGCGGGGAAATCGGGCGCGGCACGTTTGTGCTGGGGCAGGATGATGCCGATGCGGGCGGTGTGGTGGACCTGACCATCAATGCACCGCCGCCGGTGATCAGCCTGGCGCGGCTCAACCAAGCGAGCATGCTGGCCAACCGGCAGGCGCTGGCCCTGACGCATGGCGGCTATGTCGACCCCAGCGGCACCGAGCGGCAGCGCAGCGTGATTGCCGACTGGATCAGCCGGACACGCACCGCCCTGCAGGCCGAGGACATCCTGCTGTGCAACGGCGCCCAGCAGGGGCTGCATCTGGCCTTTGCCGTGCTGCGGCCACGCTCCGACATCATCCTGACCGAAACCGCCACGTTTCCCGGAGCGCTGGCGGCGGCGGCCAATCTGGGCATGTCCATGCAGCCGGTCGCCATCGATGAGGAGGGCATGCTGCCCGCCGCGCTGGAAGAAGCGCTGCAGAGCTCGGGCGCCCGGATCATCTACACAACGCCGGTGTGCCAGAACCCGCTGGGGTTCGAGACCGGCCCGACGCGGCGGCGCGCGCTGGCAGCGCTGGCGCGCCAGTATGACGCGATGATCATCGAGGACGACATTTACGGGGTCTATGCGGCCAAGGGGCGGCTGACCTATCGCGAGCTCGCGCCCGAGCGGGTATTTTATGTCACCAGCCTGTCCAAGAGCGTCACGCCGCTGGTGCGCGAAGGCGTGATCGCCCCACCGGCCGAGCTGATGGCGGCGGTGCGCAAGCGCCTGCGCGCGGAATGCTGGGGGTTGCCGCCCTATATCGGGGAACTGGCCGCGGCGATGATCGAAACCGGGCTGGCCGCCGAGGCCGGGGTGGCGCTGCGCGCCGAAGCACTGGCCCGCGTGACCCTGACGCAGGAGATTCTGGGCCTGGGTGCCCTGCCAATGCCCAAGGGCGCGCCGCATGTGTGGCTGGGCATGGACCCGCTCAAGGCCGAGCAATTTGCCCGCAGGGCGAGCGAAGCGGGCGTGCGCATCACGCCGCCCTCGGCCACCCAGGTGGGCAAGGCGCCGGTGGCAGGGGTGCGGCTGTGCATCATGGCGCCGCCCGTGCGCAGCATATTGGTGCGCGGGCTGCATGTGCTGGCCGCCATTCTGGACAGCGACGAGGATGTCGTGGTCTAGCCGCCGGGGAGGGCCTGCCGTTTGATGTCGCCCGCTCCCAATTGCCTCCTCCCGCCCAGCCGACCCGCAGCGTAAACCATAAATCACAGTGCCTGAGACTCCCGGACTGTCCTGCGTTAAGGTTTCGTCAACCATAACCGACACCCTGTTTGGGAGAGAGCCATGCGCGTTCCAACCATTGGACAGCCGCTCGACGAACGCCGCATCGTGCGCGAAGGCTATCGGATCGCCGAGCGGATGCTGGCCGATTATCGCGACCCGCCCGGGCTGATCGAAATTGCCGCGACGTGGCTGTCGATGTGGCGCCAGCGCGTGCTGGAAGCTTTTCGCGTGATTATCCGCGACTGAACAGGACGAACCGGGTTCCGGCAGACCGGGATCAGGAATTGTCGGGATTGTGCGGGTGGCTGGCGACGC
>CAXBKI010000282.1:0-4730 GCA_963975955.1 uncultured Devosia sp. | reverse complement strand
GGATTGGGCGAACGGATGGCCGCATTGAGCAGGCCCTTGGCATCGGCGGCGCTATAGGGCGCGATAACCGTCAGGCCAGGCACATGGCTGTACCAGGCCGAATAATCCTGGCTGTGCTGCGCGCCGACGCGCGAGGCCACGCCGTTTGGCCCCCGGAACACCATGGGCGCCGTCACCTGGCCGCCAGACATATAGAGCTGCTTGGCCGCCGAGTTGATGATCTGGTCGATTGCCTGCATGGCAAAATTCCAGGTCATGAACTCAACGATCGGCTTGAGGCCGGCAAAGGCCGCGCCAACCGCCAGCCCGGCAAAGCCGTGCTCGGTGATCGGGGTGTCGATGATGCGCTCGGGCCCGAATTCCTGCAGCAGGTTCTGCGTGACCTTGTAGGCGCCCTGATATTCGGCAACTTCCTCGCCGATAACGAACACGTCCTTGTCGCGGCGCAGCTCTTCGGCCATCGCCTCGTTCAGCGCCTGGCGGACGGTCATTTCGACCATCTCGACACCGTCGGGCAGATCCGGATCGTCCTGCGCCACGAACTTTGGCGCTTCGGCCGCCGGCGCCTTGGCCTCGGCCGGCACGCTGGGCGCCTCGGCCGCAGGCGCCTCTGCGGCGGGCGCGGTGCTGGCGCTCTGCTCGGCGACCTTTGGCTTGGCTTCGCCGGCTTCCTCGCCCTCGCCCAGCACCAGGGCGATCGGCGTATTGACCTTTACCCCCTCGGTGCCCTCGTCAATCAGCAATTCCGAGACGACGCCCTCGTCGACGGATTCGACTTCCATCGTTGCCTTGTCGGTTTCGATCTCGGCCAGCACGTCACCGGATTTGACAGTGTCGCCAACCTTGACCAGCCATTTGGAGAGTTTCCCCTCTTCCATCGTCGGCGACAGCGCGGGCATCAGGATTTGAGGCATATCAGCTCTCCACAAGAGTGTCGCCGGGCATGGCCACGCGGCGAAGGTCAGTATTGAATGCAAAATGGGCAGGCATGATGGCTGGATTGGAAACCAGACCAGACCCGGCCGCCGCGTGCTGGGCCGGCCCCTGGCTGACTGCCCAGCCGCTGAGCATCACGCCCAGCACGATAAGAACAAGAAAGGCAATGGCGGCGCGCTTGTAGATGGCAACATGCTCCGCCGCGGCCGGGCCGGCCTTGGCAAGCAGCCTGTCAAACTTCCACCAGCCCAGCACCATGAACGAGCCCAGGGCCTCGCTGGCCGGTGCCAGCCGCACGATCCTGACGGCCTGCATGGCCGCCACGATCAGTGACAGGATGGCAAAAACAGCGATGACACCCAGCAGCATGCTCATCGGTGAGCCCCTTAGGCGCTGATCGTGATGTCAGTCCACAGCTCAGCGGGATCAGGCTCGGGCGCATTGGTCGCGAAGTCCGCCGCCTCCGTGACGATGGCGCGAATTTCGCTCTCGATTGCCTTGAGCGATTCTTCGCTCTGCGCGCCGGATTCCAGCAGGCGGACCTTTACCTGTTCGATCGGGTCGCGTTCCTGCCGGTACTTGGTCACTTCATCCTTGGTGCGGTACTTCGCCGGGTCGGACATCGAGTGGCCGCGATAGCGATAGGTCAGCATTTCAAGGATATATGGGCCCTTGCCGGAGCGGGCATATTCAATGGCGCGCTGGGCAGCGTCGTAGACCATGCGCACATCCATGCCATCGACCTGCTCGCCCGGAATGTCGAACGAAGCACCGCGCATGGAGAAATCAGTGGTCGCCGACGAGCGTTCGGTCGACGTGCCCATGGCGTATTTGTTGTTTTCGATGATGAACACGACCGGCAGCTTCCACAGCTTGGCCATGTTGAAGCTCTCATAGACCTGGCCCTGATTGGCCGCACCATCGCCGAAATAGGCCAGCGATACCGACTTGTCGCCGCGATATTTGGCGGCAAACGCCAGGCCGTTGCCCAGCGACACCTGTGCGCCGACAATGCCATTGCCGCCATAGAAGCGGTGTTCATTGGAGAACATGTGCATCGAGCCGCCCTTGCCGCGCGACAAACCCGACTCGCGTCCGGTAAGCTCGGCCATCACGCCCTTGGGATCGAGCCCCATGACCAGCATGTGACCATGGTCACGATAGCCGGTGATCTGGGCGTCCTTGCCTTTTTCGGAGGCCATGGTCACCCCGGTGACGACCGCTTCCTGGCCGATATAGAGGTGGCAGAACCCGCCGATCAGCCCCATGCCATACATCTGGCCGGCCTTTTCCTCGAAACGCCGGATCAACAGCATTTCGCGATAGGCCTCGAGCTCCTGCTCGGGCGAAAGTTGGGGAATATTGGATTGCGTCTTGGCCTTGGTGGCCACAGCCTTACGCGCCATAGAGAACGCTCCGCATCGGAATGAAATTGCCGCTTCGGCCAGTTTGGCCACAGATGCACACCATAGCGCAAGGAAGCTGCGCAAAGCAATGCTCATCCAGGCGCATAAATATACGCTAAAGCGTTGAATCCGCTTCGATTATTGAAGTTAACTCATCTGAGGTTAATTCGCTGAATTTACTGGAAATAGGTTTACCAGTTGCACGATCCACCATCACGATGATGTCGTCGGTATTGGCCATGTTAAGCAGCGAACGTGCCCGTTCTGTGACGATATCGGGGTCGAGCCGGCGCGGGTCCATCAATGTGGCGCGGTGCCGGTAGTCGTCGATCTCGGCCTGCAGCGCCGACGACTGCTCCTTGAGCCGGTCGATGTCGAGCAGGATCTCGGTCCGGTTTTCAATGCCGAACTGCCCGCCGATGACCGAAAAGCCCAGATAGCCCTGAAAGCCGAGCAGAGCCACGGTAAGAGCCAGGGGGCGCCAGAAGGCAGGACGTTTGAGACGAGTAGTGGGCATATGACGAACCGGAACTGTAGGCCATCACTGTGCCAGACAACCGCTTAACACCGGGTTGCGAAATCCGCCGCGACGCCGGATTGGCCGGTCCACAGGCTTGAGACCCTCAGGACAACACCTCGGTCACCGTCGCCGCCACGCCCAGCCAGCAGAACGCTGCCAGCACCGAGATCACCACGGCCGGACGCCTGCCGATCCAGGCGGCAAGCAATCCCGACAAGTCCGCACCCCGATTGTGATAGATCCGCATCGCCGCACCATTTCCGTCAGTTCTGACCACCCGCCATCGCAAAGCGGGCCCGCATGTTCAGAAACCAGAAATGGCCAAACCGGAACAGTCAGGAAAAACCGTCACTGCCGCGGCCTATAATGGCTGGTAGTCGATTTCCATGAAGCGCTCCACCTCTGGCTGCCAGCGATCGCGGACGAAGGCCTGGTGGTCCGCATGCGCGTTGTAACCGGCATAGGCGGCCGCATCGGCAAAACGCATGGCAAAGCCAAAGGCGAAGTCCGTCTTCGGACTGACCTGCCGCAGCTGCTCGAAGTCTTCGACCCCTGGAATGGCCGCCAGCACCCTGGCGTCGCGCAGAAATGCGGCTTCCTCCGGCGACCCGGCAGCGTGCCTGAGCGTGAACACCACGGTGTGCCGGATCAAACCTCGGCCCCCATCGCTTCGGTCGCGGCAATGGCCGCCATGTTGACGATGCCGCGACTAGTGGTCGAAGGCGCCAGGATATGGGCCGGCGATTTCGGTCCCATCAGAATGGGACCCACCGAAAGCGCATTGTTCATTTCCTTGAGCAGCGTCATCGACAGATTGGCCGCATCCAGATTGGGGAACAGCAGCAGATTGGCTTCCCCGCCCAGCACCGAGTCAGGCACATAGCGCTCGCGCAGCTCCTGGTTGAGCGCCAGGTCACCCTGCATTTCGCCCTCGACGATCATCTCGGGGGCGATCGCCTTGAGCTTCTTGTACACTTCGCGCATCTTGTAGGCGCTGTCGCCATCGCGCGAGCCGAAATTGGAATAGCTCAGCAGCGCCACCTTGGCCTCGATACTGAAGCGCTTGAGATGGTTGCGCGCCTGCAGCGCAATGCCCACGATTTCATCGGGTGACGGATCGATATTGACATAGGTGTCCGCCAGGAAAAACGCGCCCCGCGGCATCAGCAGCAGCGACAGGGCCGAAACATCGGCGACGCCCTCCTGCAGCCCGATAACCGAGCGGATGTCCCGCACATGGCGGATGAACCGCCCCTGCAACCCGCAGATCAGCCCGTCGGCTTCGCCGCGCCGCACCGCCAGCGCACCGATCACCGTCGGATTGGTGCGCACCACCTGCCGTGCCGTGTCCGGCGTCACCCCGTCGCGTCCGACCAGCGAGTGGAACAGGCTGACATAGTCGCGATAGCGCGGATCGTCTTCGGGGTTGATGACCTCAAAATCCTGACCCGGCTTGAGCGACAGGCCAAACCGCTCGATGCGGGCTTCGATCACCGATGGGCGCCCGATCAGGATCGGCCGGGCAATCCGCTCTTCCAGCAGCACCTGGGTCGCCCGCAGCACGCGCTCGTCCTCGCCATCGGCAAAGGCGATCCGCTTGTTCTGGCCCTGGCTGCGGTCGATGATGGGCTTCATCACCAGCCCCGAGCGGAACACAAAGCGGTTCAGGCTGTCGAGATAGGCCGGCCAGTCGGTAATCGGGTTCTTGGCGACCCCTGATTCCATCGCCGCCCGCGCCACCGCAGGGGCAATGCGCAGGATCAGCCGCTGGTCGAAGGGATTGGGGATGATGTGGTCGGGCCCATAGACGGCCGGCGCTCCCGATGGCGAGACTTCCAGTCCCGGCTCATGGGCCAGCTTGGCGATCG
>CAXBKI010000281.1:0-4764 GCA_963975955.1 uncultured Devosia sp. | reverse complement strand
CCAATCAATTTTTGCTGAATCGGGGCGACATCGCTCCGGTTCGGGTCTAGCGTGATCCTTTGCAGTCCGCGTTCGCTTTCGCGCCGCCCTGTATGCCAACCGGCCGAATCCACGAACGCCTCTGCCAGCAGAGGGGAATCGCCATGGCTCATTTTCATGTTATCGCCGGTACGGGTGACAAGCTTGATCTGCCGGTCATCCGCACCATCACGGTCGCCGACCTGGGCGATGTGCTGGCGCGCGGCGCGACCGACTTCTGGGAAAGGCCCAGCCACTACGCCATGCTGGTGCTGATCTATCCCATTATCGGTATCGTGCTGACGGTGTGGATGGATGGCTATCACACCTGGCCGCTGCTCTATCCGCTGGTGGGGGGCTTTGCGCTGATCGGACCTTTCGCCGCCATCGGCCTTTACGAAATTTCCCGGCGCCGCGAACAGGGTCTCGACCCCGCCTGGCGCCACGCCCTGGGCGTCTTCAAGTCGCCCGCCATCGGCTCGATCGGCGCCGTGGCCGCCATGCTGCTGGTGGTGTTCACCCTCTGGCTGACCGCCGCCCAGGCCCTTTACGAGAGCCTGTTCGGCGCCACCACGCCGCAGACTCTGAGCGCCCTGATGGTCCAGATCTTTGGCACGCCGGGCGGCGCCACGCTGCTGATCGTCGGTTCCGCACTGGGCGCGCTGTTCGCCCTGTTTGCGCTATGCACCACCGTCATCGCCTTCCCGCTGCTGCTTGATCGCGATGTCGGGGCCTTTGTGGCCGTCGAGACCTCGTTTCGCGCCGTGCTGAAAAACCCGCTGCCTTTGCTGGTCTGGGGCATAATCGTGGGGGCCGGGCTGTTCTTGGGCGCCGTGCCCCTGTTTGTCGGCCTGGCCGTCGTCATCCCGATTTTCGGGCATGCCACCTGGCACCTCTACCGCAAGCTGATCGAGGACGCTTCCGAGATCAGAAACTAGTGCGCCACCGGCCCGGCGGCATCCTGCCGGCGCCGCACCGCCAGGGCGGCAGACCCTGGTGTCTGGGGCCCCTGGCCCTGCCCGCTGCGGCTGATCCGGCCGGTGCCGGATCGCCTGCTGCAAAGTCGGGCAAATCTGAGCCGTGCCCGGTTGGCTTCTCGCCGACAAGCGCCTAAGTTCGCGGCTTGTTTTCCCAACCGCCTGAGCTCATGGACCAGACTTCCACCGCGGCCGCTGCACCTTCCTCCCCGCCGGTACTGACGCCCATGATGGCGCAGTTCTTCGAGATCAAGGCGGTCAATCCCGGCTATCTGCTGTTCTATCGCATGGGCGACTTCTACGAGCTGTTCTTCGAGGACGCCGAGATCGCCAGCGCCGCGCTGGGCATCGTGCTGACCAAGCGCGGCAAGCATCTGGGGCAGGATATCGCCATGTGCGGCGTGCCCATCCATGCCGCCAATGACTATCTCAACAAGCTGGTCAAGCTGGGCCATCGGGTGGCCATCTGCGAGCAGATGGAAGATCCCAGGGAGGCCAAGAAGCGCGGCGCCAAATCGGTGGTGCAGCGCGGCGTGGTCCGGCTGATCACCGCCGGCACGCTGACCGAGGACGATCATCTCGACGCCCGCGCCTCCAATTTCCTGGCCGCACTCGCCATGGTGCGGCACGGCGAAACCGATTTTGCCCTCGCCTGGGCCGACGTCTCCACCGGCGAAACCTTTACCGCCGACCTTGCCGCCGACCAGCTGCAGGACCAGCTGGCCCGCATCGGCCCGGCCGAACTGCTGCTGAGCGAGGCCACCCGCCAGGCCCTGGTGGAACGGCATCTGTTCGCCCCCGCCTGGACCGCGGCCCCCGCCGAGAGCTTTGACAGCGAGACCGCCGCGACCAGCCTGCGCCAGGCCTTTCCCGGCGGCGATTTTGACGCCTCGGTGCTGTCGCGGGCCAGCCGCGCCGCGCTCGGCGCCATCGTCGCCTATGTCGGGGAAAGCCAGAAGGGCGTGGGCGTCGCCCTGCGCGCGCCACTGGCCGAGAGCGCCGGCACCTTTCTGGCCATCGACGCGGCCACCCGCGCCAGCCTCGAACTGCACCAGACCCAGCGGGGACAGGCGCGCGGCTCGCTGCGCCAGGTGATCGACCTGACGGTCACTGCCCCCGGTTCGCGCCTGCTCTCGAGCCGGCTGGCGGCGCCGCTGGCCAATGCCGCCGCGATCAATGAACGGCTCGACGCGGTCGAGCTGCTGGCCGATGACACAATGCTGACCGGGCGCCTGCGCGCCGAGCTCAAAACCGTCCCCGACCTCGCCCGCGCCCTCACCCGGCTGGTGCTCGATCGCGGCGGTCCGCGCGATCTGGCCGCCATCGGCAAGGCCATCAGCGCCGCCCATGCGCTCTCGACGCCTCTTGCCGGGCTGGTCGACGCCCCTGCCGTGCTCGAACGGCTGGGCGCCCTGCTGGCCGCCGCCCCGCTGCCGCTGGCCTCCCGGCTGGCGCTGGCGCTTGACCAGGAACTGCCGCTGCTCAGCCGCGACGGCGGCTTTGTCCGCCCCGGCTACGACGCCGATGTGGACGATGAGCGCGCGCTGGCCAGCCAGACCCGCGAGGTCGTGGCGGCGCTGCAGGCCCGGCTGATGGACCAGACCGATGTCCGTTCGCTCAAGATCCGGCACAATGGCGTGCTCGGCTATTTCGTGGAAGTGCCGGCCGCCCATGGCAGCCGCCTGCTCGAAGAGCCGCACCGGCAGGTGTTCATCCACCGCCAGACGCTGGCCAATGCCATGCGCTTTACCACCACCGAGCTGGCCGATCTGGAAGGCCGCATCGCCAAGGCGCATGAAGCCGCCCTCGATATCGAGCGCAGGATCTTCGCCAGCCTGCGCTATGAGGTGCTCGGGCGCACCGATGAGCTGCGCGCCCTGGCCGATGCGCTGGCGGAGCTGGACGTGACCGCCGCCCTGGCCCACCTGGCCGCCACCCGCCGCTACAGCCGCCCCGAGATCGACAATTCGCTGGCCTTCGACATTGTCGATGGCCGCCACCCGGTGGTGGAGGACATGGTGATGGCCGAGGGCCAGAGCTTTGTCGCCAACGATGCCGATCTTTCCGGTGACGAGGCCAGCGGCGGCGGCCGGCTCTGGCTGGTGACCGGCCCCAATATGGGCGGCAAGTCCACCTTTCTGCGCCAGAACGCCCTGATCGCCATCCTGGCGCAGATGGGCAGTTTCGTGCCCGCCGGCCGCGCCCATATCGGTGTCATCGACCGGGTCTTTTCGCGGGTGGGCGCCAGCGACGACATTGCCCATGGCCGCTCCACCTTCATGGTCGAAATGGTCGAGACCGCGGCCATTCTCAACCGCGCCACCCGCCGCTCGCTGGTGGTGCTCGATGAGATCGGCCGTGGCACGGCAACCTTCGATGGCCTCTCCATCGCCTGGGCCGCCGTTGAGGCGCTGCACGAAACCACCGGCTGCCGGGCGCTCTTTGCCACCCATTTCCACGAGCTGACCAGCCTGGCCAAGACGCTCAGCCGGGTCTCCAACGTCACCATGAAGGTGCGCGAATGGGAGGGCGAGGTGGTGTTTCTGCACGAGGTCGGCCCCGGCGCCGCCGACCGCTCCTATGGCATCCAGGTGGCGCGCCTGGCCGGCCTGCCCGAACCGGTGCTGGCCCGTGCCCGCCAGGTGCTGACCGTGCTCGAACAGCGCTCGGCCGGAACCGCCTCTTCCAGCCAGAAGGCCAGCGTGCTAGATGATTTACCGCTCTTTGCGCATCAATCGGCACCGGTGCCGACGCGTACCGATCCCGTCCTCACAGCGCTCGACGCGGTTCGCCCCGACGAGATGACCCCAAAACAAGCGATCGAAGCGCTCTACGAACTGAAGAAAATCCGCGATGACGCTCGTCGAAGCTGACGCCAGGCCCCGAAAATCGCTGTTCGTCCTCAAGCCCGCCGAAGCCATTCTGGCCGAGCTCGATGTTGCTATCGGCGAGCACGCGCCCAAGTCGACCGCGGCCCGTGCCGCCGTGCTGGCCCATATTCGCCAGACCCTGGCCGAGGCCCGCCGCCAGGCGGAAGCCGAACTGCTGGCCAGCGGCAAGGGCGCGCGCTGCGCTCAGAACCTGAGCAATGCGCAGGACGAGATCATCGCCGCCGTGCATATGTTTGCCACCCGAAGGGTCTATCCGGTCGACAATCCTTCAGGCGCCGAAGCCATCGCGCTGTCGGCCGTGGGCGGCTATGGCCGCGGCACGCTGGCGCCCGGCAGCGATATCGACCTGCTGTTCATCCTGCCCTACAAGCAGACGCCCTGGGGCGAGCAGGTCACCGAATATATCCTCTATATGCTCTGGGACCTGGGCCAGAAGGTCGGTCACGCTGTCCGCTCGGTGGACGAGTGCATCCGCATGGCCCGTGCCGACATGACGGTGCGAACGGCCACGCTCGAGGCGCGGTTTCTCACCGGCGACAAGGCGCTGTTCGACCAGCTGGTGCAGCGCTTTGAAACCGAGATCATGCCCCGGACCGGCCCCGAATTCATCGCCGCCAAAATGGCCGAGCGCGATGAGCGCCACAAGGTCATGGGCAATACCCGCTATGTGGTCGAACCCAATATCAAGGACGGCAAGGGCGGGCTGCGCGATCTCAATACCCTGTTCTGGATCGGCAAGTATTTCTATCAGGTCAAGACCAGCCATGAACTGGTCGGCAAGGGCGTGCTCAGCGCCTCGGAATACCGCATCTTCTCGCGCGCCGAGGATTTTCTGTGGGCCGTTCGCTGCCACCTGCATTTCGCCACCGGGCGGGCCG
>CAXBKI010000280.1:0-4776 GCA_963975955.1 uncultured Devosia sp. | reverse complement strand
AACAGGACAATAATGGCCGTGGAGACGAGCACCGCGCCCACCAGGGCGGGCAGTGTATTGCTCAAGACACGCTCGCCGGGGCTGTCCGGAATCCACTTTATCCAGACCGTAGGCTCGCCTGCCGCATTGTTGAGGGCCATGGCCGTTTCGCCCGGCGCCAGGGAAGCATCGGTGTCGAAGCGCGCGCCGTTGAGCAGGTATTGGCTGGACAACGCCCTGGCGAAAGCTGCGTCGAGATTGGTGAAAGCGATGAAGATCGGATCGTTGCCTGGGGCGATGTTGAGCTCGTGTGTGTCCGACAACAGCACCGTCGCGCCCACAAGGGCCGGCTGACCGTCAATAATGGCGATATCGGTGATAATGGAGGGGGCGGGCCGATTGCCGATCTTGAAGGCGGCAATTGCTGCCTGCTCTTGGGGGCCCCCGAGGCGTTCGATCAATGGCAGCATCTGCTGCCGCACCGTCTCAAAAGCGGCCGGCGGAAGCTCCTGGCTGTCACGGGCGGCAAAGAAGGGGGTCAGGTCGGGCCCGAGAATATGGATCTGGCCATGGGCGTAGTCGTCAAAATTGCCTTCGATGAAATTACGTACAAACCATTCGGTGTCGTTACGGGCATAGGCCTGCAGTGGCCCGTCCCACACGGCCAGGTCGAGCTGCATATGGGTGGCGACGCGGATGCGCTCATCGATGGCCAGCCGCAGCAGATCGGACTGTTGCGCCAAGGCGGTCGCATCGGTCTGGTCGATGGAGGATTTTATGAAGCCTGCGAGGGAACCGACGGTGACCAGAAATGCCAGCAGGATCGGCGTGACGACCGCACGCAGAAATGACCCCAATGAAATTTCTTTGTCTGACACGAGTTCTCCTCCACGCTCATGAGCGTCAATGTGGAGGATGAGACTTAGAGGCGGATGAATCCGCTGTTAAATTCCACAGACAGAGTTAATAAGATTTTGCGGACGCACTTGCATTGGCGTGCGTCTGGCGCCGGCGTCGGGGCTCGACGAGGGTGTTTCTCGGCAGTGAAAACAGCTCGGTGATCCTGTCGGCAGAAACGCCGCCGGAGAACAGGAAACCCTGCAATGTGTTGCAGCCCAATGTGCCCAGAATGGTCGCCTGTTCCTCGGTCTCAACCCCCTCTGCCGTCACTTCGAGCGCCATGGCGTGCGCCAGCGTGACGATGGCATTGGTAATGGCCACGGTGACATGGCCGTCGGCGAGCTGGTTGACGAAGGAGCGATCGATCTTGATCCGGTCCACCGGGTAACGCTGGAGGTAGCTCAGCGAGGAATAGCCTGTGCCGAAATCGTCGAGCGCGATGTGGATGCCTGCCGCCCGGAAGGCGCGCAGGTTCTGCGAAGAGATATGTTCGTCGTCGAGCAGAATGGATTCGGTGATTTCCAGTTCGAGGTCGTGCGCCCGCATCCCGGTCTGCTGCAGCGTGTCAAAGACCTGGAGGGCGAATTGCGGATTGCGCAACTGGGTTGGTGAAATATTGACCGCAATGGTGCGGCCGGGCACGGTGGCGCCCAGTTCGCAGGCGCGGCGCAGCACGAAATCGCCCAGCGCTTCGATCAGGCCGGTATTTTCGGCCACCGGAATGAAGCGCGCCGGGGAGATCTGTCCGTATTTGGGATGATGCCAGCGGGCCAGGGCCTCCGCGCCGATTATCCGGCGGGATTTCTGGTCGACCAGCGGCTGAAAGACGATGGAAAGCTGGTCATCGCGCCCCAGGGCTTCGCGCATTTCCGCTTCAATGGTGTGCTGCAATTGCAGCAACTCATTCATGTGCTCTTCATACACCACCGCGCGGTTGCGGCCGCCTGCCTTGGCTTCATAGAGCGCAATATCGGCCTTGCGCACCAGCTCGCCATGTTCGGTGCTGCCGCCGTGCGCCATCACGATGCCGATGCTGACGCCCACATGGGCCTTGAAGCGACCAAGCTCAAAGGAGCGGCCGATCGATTCAATGACACGGGCCGAGACCTCCATGACATCGACCGGCTTGTCCTGATCGATGGTGAGAATGGAAAACTCGTCGCCGCCCAGGCGGGCGATGGTGGCGCCGCTGCCAAAGATCGCGCGCAGCCGATCGCCGACGGCGCAGATCAGCGCGTCTCCCGCCTGATGGCCCAGGGTGTCGTTGACCTGTTTGAACCGGTCCAGATCGAGCATGTAGAGCGTCAGGCGGCTGTTGCGCCAGTCGCCCTCGGTCAGCGCCTGGGCCAGCGTGGCATCAAAGCTCGTCCGGTTGGGCAGACCCGTCAGCGGATCGTGCGCGGCCTGGTGTTCGGCCTGGCGCTGCCCTGCCTTGATGGCGGCGGTCGAGCGAAACAGCATTCTGAAAAGCAGCACGATCAGCAGCGCGGTGACGACCAGGCCGGCGATCATGGCTGTGCCTGCCTGCTGCAGCATTGCCCTGCCGGGACGCTCGCGCTCCCAGTCGAAAAAGGCAATGAAACGGCCGGCGGCATTCAGGATGGGGTGCACGGCGCGGCTGGGATCGTTGCTGTCGACCAAGGTGAAGCGGCCGCCTTCAAACAGATATTGGCGATTGAAGCTGCGGGCGGTGATGGCGTCGAGCAATTTGACCGCGATGACGACCGGTTCGGCAAAGCCTGGCCGGGGCGGGGCACCCGAATTGGAAACAATCGTCGTGGCCGCGATGGCGGCGGGCTGCCCCCCGATAATGGCGTAGTCGCTGATGGTGGCGGGCAGGGCGAGCGCGCCGGAAAAGGTCTGGGCCGGCCGGATGGCCCGGATGCGCGACAGGATGGGCAGGAATGGATCCGATGCCGGCTCGAGGCGCGTCGCGGTTACCGAGATGCCGTCATTCATGAGATAGACCGGCGCATTGTTGCCGCTGAACACCACGATGCCATCCACGCCATGAAATTCGTGCATCCAGGCGCCGATATTGTCTTCCATCCACTCGATATTGCTCGGCAACTGCGTGTTGGTCAGGACTCTGTCGGGTATGAAAATGCTCTTGAGGTCGCGCAGCAGATCGCCCTTGTGGCCCTCGATGGCTCGGCTGGCGATGGAGCGCTGCCTTTCGAGGGCACTTTCATCGATGCTGATCGCCGACCAGAGGACGAAGGTGAGCACTGACGCCGCCGTGACGACGAGCACCAGTACCACGGGCAGGAGCATGGCGGACGCAGACTGCCAGCGGCTGATGATCGACGTTTTGAAGGGCATAAAGATGTGGTTTTGGTACTCAGGAAACCCGACGTTAACGCTGGTTCCATTGAGGACTGGTTACCGGCTGGCAGATTGCCGGATTTATATGCCGGGGCCGATTCCCGGCTGCTCCCGGCCCCATCGCCCGGAACCGTGTGCACCGGCGGCAGTTGGGCACGCCGCGCTGGTTGGACGAAAACGCGATTGCGGTCTTCGCGCGCGCACGGGACTGCGCTAGAACCGATAGTGCCGCCCGGCATTGCGGGCGGTCAGTATTTTATCGACGCCCCCGGGAAATCGATCATGACCAAAGTCCGTGCCCTTGTCCTTGAACGCCAGCATGAGCTGGCCCTGCGCGATATCGACCTGCCGCTCGAGGTCGGGCCGGGCATGGTGCGCATCGCCATCCACACCGTGGGTGTGTGCGGCTCGGACGTGCATTATTACACCCATGGCAAGATCGGGCCCTTCGTTGTCAACGCGCCCATGGTGCTCGGCCACGAGGCTGCCGGGGTGGTCAGCGCCGTCGGTGAGGGCGTCACCCATCTCAAGGTGGGCGACCGGGTCTGCATGGAGCCGGGGGTTCCCGATGCCAATTCGCGAGCCAGTCGCCTGGGCATGTATAATGTGGACCCGGCCGTGCAGTTCTGGGCAACGCCGCCGGTCCATGGCGTGCTGACGGCTGAAGTGGTGCACCCGGCCAATTACACCTTCAAACTCCCCGATCATGTCAGCTTTGCCGAGGGCGCCATGGTCGAGCCGTTCGCGGTGGGCATGCAGGCGGCGACCAAGGCGCGGATTACTCCCGGCGACACGGCTGTGGTGCTCGGCGCCGGTCCGATCGGCACCATGGTGGCGCTGGCGGCGCTGGCCGGCGGTTGCGCACGCGTGATCGTGGCCGACCTGGCGCAGCCCAAGCTCGACATCGCCAGCCAGTATCAGGGCGTCATCGCGGTCAATATCGCCCAGCACAATCTGGTTGAGGAAGTCAGCCGCCTCACCGAGGGCTGGGGCGCCGATGTGGTGTTCGAGTGTTCGGGCTCGCCCCATGCCTGGAAGACCATCATGGAGCTGCCGCGCCCTGGCGGCGCCATCGTGGTGGTCGGGCTGCCGGTAGAGCCGGTGGCGGTCGACATTGCCGGCGCATCGGTCAAGGAGCTGCGGATCGAAAACGTGTTCCGCTACGCCCATCAATATGACCGGGCGATTGCCCTGATCGCCTCGGGCAAGGTCGATCTCAAGCCACTGATTTCCGAGACCTTTGCCTTTGAAGACTCCATCAAGGCCTTCGACCGGGCGGTCGAGGCGCGGCCGACCGACGTCAAGCTGCAGATCCAGGTCGCCCGCTGATGGATCTCAATCTGCGCGACAAGGTGGCGGTCATTACCGGCGGCACGGCAGGCATCGGTCTGGCCGTGGCCGAAGGCCTGGCTGCGGAGGGCGTCAACCTGGTGCTGGTGGGACGCGACAAGGCGCGGGCCGAGGATGCGGCGGTGCAGGTGGCTGAAAAGTTCGGCATCATCGCCACGGCAATCGGCGCCGACGTCGCCACGGCCGAAGGCTGTGACGCGGTGGTTTACGGCACCAAGCAGG
>CAXBKI010000279.1:0-4797 GCA_963975955.1 uncultured Devosia sp. | reverse complement strand
CCGTATTCGAGATTGCCGCGCACCGTCATGTGCGGATAGAGCGCGTAGTTCTGGAACACCATCGCGATGTCGCGCTCCGCCGGTTCCTTCCTGTTGACCACCGTGCCATCGATGGAAATGGTGCCATCGGTAATGGTTTCGAGGCCGGCGATCATGCGCAGCAGGGTGGATTTGCCGCAGCCCGACGGGCCCACCAGCACCACCAGCTCGCCGTCGGCGATCTGCAGGTCGACGCCATGCACCACCGCGACGCCGCCCGGATAGGTCTTCTTGACACCCTTGAGGTCGATGCTAGCCATGGTTATTTCTCCGTTTCGACCAGGCCCTTGACGAACAGGCGCTGCATAAAGATGACGATGAGGACGGGCGGCAGCATGGCCAGCACGACGGCGGCCATGATCAGGTTCCATTGCGGTTCGCCGTCGCCATTGGACGCGGCCATCCGCTTCACGCCCATCATCAGGGTGTAATATTTGGGGTCGGTGGTCACCAGCATGGGCCACAGATACTGGATCCAGCCATAGATGAAGAGGATCACGCTGAGCGCGGCGATATTGGTGCGGCTGAGCGGCAGCAGGATATCGCGGAAGAACTTGACCGGACCGGCGCCATCGACGCGCGCGGCTTCCATCAGTTCGTCGGGCACCGTCATGAAGAACTGGCGGAACAGGAACGTCGCGGTGGCCGAGGCGATCAGCGGAATGGTCAGGCCCGCATAGGAGTTCAGCATGCCCAGGTCCGCCACGACCTTGAAGGTGGGAATGATGCGGACTTCGACGGGCAGCATCAGGGTGATGAAGATCAGCCAGAAGACCAGCTGGCGGCCCGGAAAGCGGAAATAGACGATCGCATAGGCCGAGATGATCGAAATGGCGATCTTGCCCGCCGTGATGATCACCGCCATCAGCAGCGAATTCCAGGTCATCAGCCAGAACGGGGCAACGCCGCGCCGTTCCCCGGTCAGCACCGCAACGATATTGTTGATCAGCTCGCCGCCGGGCAGCATGGGCATGGCGCCCGAGGACAGGGCGAACGGCCCATGCGTGGCGGCAATGACGGCGATATAGACCGGGAAAGCGACGATCAGCACGCCCACGATCAGGATCAGATGGGTAAGCACGTTGAGAAAGGGACGGTTTTCGACCATGGCCGGGCTCCTAGTACTGCACCCGACGTTCCACATAGCGGAACTGGATAATGGTAAGGCCGATGACAAACAGCATCAGGATGACCGACTGGGCCGATGACGAGCCGATATTGAGCCCGATATAGCCGTCCGAATAGACCTTGTAGACCAGGGTATTGGTGGCCTGGTTCGGCCCGCCTGCCGTGGTCGCGTCGACCACCCCGAAGGTGTCGAACATGGTGTAGTTGAGGTTGACGATCATCAGGAAAAAGGTGGTCGGCGAGAGCAGCGGAAACACTATGGTCCAGAACCGCTTCCAGGGCCCGGCGCTGTCGATGGCAGCCGCTTCGCTCAGTGACTGCGGTACCGATTGCAGACCGGCGAGGAAGAACAGGAAGTTGTAGGAGATCTGCTTCCAGCTGGCGGCGACGATGATCAGGATCATGGCCTGGTCGCCATTGAGCTGGTGGTTCCAGTCAATGCCGACATAGCGCAGCACATAGGGCAGGATGCCGGTGCTGGAATTGAAGATGAACCACCACAATATGCCGGCCACGACGGGCGAGACGGCATAGGGCCACAGCAGCATTGTCGAATAGGCCGTGCCGCTGCGGATCAACCGGTTGACGCAGGCAGCCAGCACGAGGGCCAGGCCCATTGAGATCACGGTAACCGCCAGGGCGAACACCGCCGTGCGGCCGATGGCGGCCAGGTAGTCCGGGTCGGCAAACAGCCGGCTATAGTGCAGCAGGCCCACAAAGGTGGTGGACAGGCCAAACGGGTCTTCGCGCTCGAAGGAGGACTTAACCGCCTGCCCGGCCGGCCAGATAAAGAAGATCAGCGTGATGATGAGCTGGGGCGCCACCAGCAGGTAGGGCAGTGGCGAATTGGGAAATGTGGTGCGTTTGGTTTCCATGGCCTTGGTCCGCTGAAGTCTGCCGGGAAGGAAACTCGGCCGAGGATAGACAGGCGAACAGGGGCGAACGGCGCCGCCCCTGTCCGGTGCAAGTCGATTACTTGTTGGTCGCTTCGAACTCGCGCAGCATTTCGTTGCCACGGGTCACCACAGTGTCCAGGGCCTCCTGGGCGGTCTTGTCACCGGCCAGCAGTGCCTGGAATTCCTGGTCGATCACGTCGCGGATCTGGGTGTAGTTGCCGAAGCGCAGACCCTTGGAATTGGCGGTCGGGGTGTTCAGCGTCACCTGCTTGATGGCAACGTCAGAGCCCGGATTGGCAGCGTAGTAACCCTGCTCCTGACCCAGCTCGTAGGCAGCCTGGGTGATCGGCAGATAGCCCGAGAACTGGTGCCAGTCGGCCTGCACTTCAGCCGAGGAAAGGTAGCTGAAGAAGTCGGCGACGCCCTTGTATTCGGCTTCGTCGTGGCCCTGCAGCACCCACAGGGTTGCGCCACCGATGATCGAGTTCTGCGGTGCGCCTTCAGTGCCTTCGTAATAGGGCAGCATGCCATAGCCAACGTCAAAGTCAGCAGCATTGGCGATCACGCCGGCGCGGGAGGCCGAGGAGTTCATGTAGATGGCGCATTCGCCGGTGTAGAACTTGGCTGGCGCGTCGTTGCCGCCCCCTGGACCACCATATTGGAACAGGCCCGAATCCTGCCATTTCTTGAGGTTGGCCCAGTGCTTGGCCTGCAGCGGGCCGTTGAAGGTCAGCTCGGTGTCGAGGCCGCCAAAGCCGTTCTCTTCGGTGCCGATTGGCAGATTGTGCCAGGCCGAGAAGTTCTCGAGCTGCGCCCAGGAAATCCAGCCGGAGGTGAACCCGCACTTGGCCGCGCCCGATTCCATGATCTTGTTGGAGAAGGCTTCGAGCTCTTCCCAGGTCTTGGGAGCAATTTCGGGATCGAGGCCGGCGGCCTGGAAGACGTTCTTGTTGTAATAGAGGATCGGCGTGGAGGAGTTGAACGGCATGGAGAGCATGTTGCCGTCGGTATCGGTGTAATAGCCGACCACAGCAGGCAGGAAGCCCGACTGGTCAAAGGGTTCACCCATGTCGGCCATCAGCTGGTAGACGGGGTAGACGGCGCCCTTGGCGGCCATCATGGTGCCGGTGCCCACTTCGAAGACCTGAACGATATCGGGCTGCTCGCCGGCGCGGAAGGCGGCGATGGCCGCAGTCATGGTCTCGGTATAGGAGCCCTTGTAGACCGGGGTCACGTGGTAGTCGGACTGGCTATCATTGTAGGTGGCGACGATTTCTTCGAGCTTCTCGCCCAGTTCGCCGCCCATGGCATGCCACCAGGTCACTTCGGTCTGGGCGAAGGCGGTGGTCGAGGTCAGGGCGAGTGCAAGTGCAGCAAGGGAAAGGCGGACCATAAGGTCTCTCCTACATGACGGAAAAATGTCAGCAGGTATGCAGCCCTGCTGGCTCGTCTGGGCGAGCCCGGGCTGACTAGCAATGGTTCTTATCGGTTCAGTGACTTTTGCATGACGGTTGCATGACTGTGCACCATGTCGCGGCGGCCTAGGTCCGCACCTGCTCGAGTTCGATCAGCGTGCCGTCGAAATCCTTGGGGTGCAGGAACAGCACCGGGTTGCCGTGGGCGCCGGTCCTTGGCGTGCCGTCGCCCAGCACCCGCGCCCCGCCAGCGGTCAGCGTCGCGGCAGCCGCCGCGATATCGGGGACCTCGAAGCAGACATGGTGCATCCCCCCCGCCGGGTTCTTGGCCAGAAACGCCGCGATGGGCGAGCCGGCCCCGAGCGGCTCGAGCAGCTCCACCTTGGTATTGCCGGTATCGATGAAGACGACAGTCACCCCATGCTCTGGCAGCGCCTGTGGCTGGCCGACATGGGCCCCCAGCAGATCGCGATATTTCGCCGAGGCGGCGGCCAGATCGGGCACGGCGATGGCGATGTGGTTGAGGTGGCCGATCATAACGAGGCCCTAATCATCGATTGCTCAACCTTCCCTCGATCTGGCTCAGCACCGAAAACGCAGCGCTCAGCACATTGGTGCCAGGGCCGAAAATCGCCGCCACGCCGCAATCGAGCAGGAAGTCGTAATCCTGCTCGGGGATGACGCCGCCGACGATGACGGTGACATCCTCCAACCCACGATCCCTGAGCGCGCTGACCAGTTCGGGCACCAGCGTCTTGTGCCCGGCCGCCAGCGAGGAGACGCCCACTGCATCCACCTTGAGCTCCTCGGCATGGGCCGCCACCTCGCCCGCCGTCTCGAACAGATCGCCCATATGCACGAGGAACCCCAGATCGGCGAAGGCACTGGCAATCACCTTGGCACCGCGATCATGGCCGTCCTGCCCCATCTTGGCGATGAAGATGGATGGCGCCCTGCCCCGGCTTTTCCTGAAGGCTTCAATCCGGCCGGCAATGGCGGCGAACTCGGGATCATCGCCATAGCCTTGCGCATAGACGCCCGAGATCACGCGCGTGACTGCATGGTGGCGGCCAAAAATATCCTCCATCGCCTGGCTGATTTCGCCCAGCGTGGCACGGGCCCGGGCGGCGGCAATAGCGGCGTCGAGCAGATTGCCCTCATCCATCGCCGCGTATTCGCGCAGTGCGGCCAGCATGGACTGGCATCTGGCTTCGTCGCGACTGGCGCGCACGCGGCCCAGCAGCGCAATCTGTTCGGCGCGCACCTTGGCATTGTCGATGTCGCGCACCTCGATGGCATCCTCGAGCTCGAGCCGGTAG
>CAXBKI010000278.1:0-4803 GCA_963975955.1 uncultured Devosia sp. | reverse complement strand
CGACGAGGATGGCGGCACGCTCGCCTTCGGGCGGAGCCTCACCTATCGCTTTGCCTGTGGCGGGGTCTGGGGTGCGCTGGCCTTTGCCGATGTCGAGGCGCTGCCCTGGAGCGAGATCAAGGGGCAGTATATGCGCCACCTGCGCTGGTGGGCGGACAAGCCGATCGCGCATGGCAATGGGGTGCTCTCGATCGGCTTTGGCTATCCGAACCTGTTCATGAGCGAGAGCTATAATTCGGCCGGCTCGCCCTATTGGGCGCTCAAGGCCTTCCTGCCGCTGGCGCTGGGGGCGGAGCATCCCTTCTGGCAGGCGGCGGAAACACCGGCGGTGACTGACCAGACGCCGGTGCCGCTCAAGCATCCGGGCATGGTCATGATGCATACGCCGGGCAATGTGGTGGCGCTGTCGAGCGGCCAGCAGAACTGGCAGATGCGCGCCGGCGCCGAGAAATACGCCAAATTCGTCTATGCCAGCCGCTATGGCTTTTCGGTGGAAGCGGACGAGCGCGCCTATGGCCAGGGGGCCTTTGACGGCGCGGTGGCCTTCTCGGACGATGGCCGGCACTATCGGGTGCGCGAAACCAATGAGGTGGCGAAAATTGCCGGCGACACGCTTTACGCGCGCTGGAAGCCGTGGAGCGATGTCAGCGTCGACACCTGGCTGATCCCGGCCAATCCCTGGCATATCCGGGTGCACAGGATCACCACGCCGCGGGCCCTGCATGCCACCGAAGGCGGCTTTGCCATCGGGCGGGCGGACCTCAATGCCGATGCGATCAGCGAAGAGGCCGGGCAGGCGGTGGCCAGCAGCGCCACGGACCTCAGCGCCATCATTGACCTGGCCGGGCAGCGCAGCGGCCGCGTGCAGAAGGCCTATCCCAATACCAATCTCATCGTATCCAAGACCCTGGTGCCGCAATTGCGCGGCGAGATCGGGGTGGGCACGACGGTGCTGGTGACGGCGGCGATGGCGCTGCCGGCAGGCGCGGCGGCCGAGGCGGCGCAGTCCAAGCCGCCGGCGGCACCCGACCTGGCGGCGCTCGAGGCGCTGTTTGCGCGCGAGGGGATCGATGTGAGCGCCATTCTGGTTCCGGAGCGGTTCTGATGCGGCCAAAAATTGCTTTCGCCATGGCGGCGGACAAGACCAAGTTCGTGTTCGACGCCCAGGCGCTGGCGCGGCTGGCAGCGCAGGGCGAGATCGTGCGGGAGGCACCGCTGACCGAATTCACCAGTGCGGCGGCGCGCGCCGTGCTGGCGCAAACCGACATCCTGGTCACCGGCTGGGGTTGTCCGATGATCACCGCGGAGGTGATCAGGGCGATGCCGGCACTCAAGCTGATCGCCCATGCCGCGGGGACGGTGAAATACATGCTCGACCCGGCGGTCTATGACGCCGGCATCGTGGTGACCCATGCCGCCGACGCCAATGCGGTGCCGGTGGCCGAGTTCACGCTGGCGGCGATCATCTTTGCCAATAAGCGGATGTTTGAGATGCGCGACCGCTACCGCGCCGATCCGACCCGGATTTCGAGCTATGCGCTGACCAATGAGCCGATCGGCAATTACCATCGCACGATCGGGCTGATCGGGGCGTCGCGCATCGGGCGCAAGGTGGCCAAGTTCCTGACCGGTTTTGATTTTACCGTCCTGGTCAGCGACCCCTATGTGCAGCAGGGCGATCCGATCCTGGCGGGCGCCGAACTGGTGGACCTCGACAGCCTGATGGCCCGCTCGGATGTGGTGTCGCTGCATGCGCCTTCGCTGCCCTCGACGCGCGGCATGATCGATGCACGCCAGTTCGGGCTGATGCGCAATGGCGCCACCTTCATCAATACGGCCCGCGGGGCGCTGGTGGATGAGGCGGCGCTGATTGCCGAATTGCAGGGCGGGCGCATTCATGCGGTTATCGACGTTACCGATCCGGAAATTCCCGAGGCGAGTTCGCCGCTCTACAGCCTGCCCAATGTGTTCCTGACCCCGCATGTGGCCGGGGCGATCGGCACCGAAAGGCTGCGGCTGGGGCAGTTGGTGGTGGAGGAAATCGAGCGTTTCGTGAGCGGGGCACCGCTCGAATTTGCCGTGGAGCCGGCGCTGCTGGAGCGGCTGGCGTGAGCAGGGGCGACAGGACGATGCGATCCCCTCTCCCCTCAAGGGCGAGGCCGGCGCGACCGCGCCGGGTGAGGGGTGGCATGCTGCCATATCTGCAATGGTGCAGCATCGCACCCCTCACCCTGTCCCTCTCCCCTGAGGGGAGAGGGGACGATAGGGCGGCCGGGAGGCTGTCGACCGAGATATTGAGGCCACGAAGAACCCTAGAGGGATAGTGCGGGATGGATGACCACAAGGCCGTATATGACGCCGAGCATGAGGCGCGGCTGCAGTTCTTGACCTGGGACCGCACGCCCGAGGACATTGCCAGTCCGGCGCATCGGGCGCGGCTGGCGCGGCTGGAAGCGACGGCGGGGGGCAGCTTTGCCGGCAGCGCCTATGTGGCGGCAGAGGCCGCGATCTTCACCAGCCATCTTGTGGTCGGGGAGCACAGCTGGATCGCCGGGCATGCCCTGGTGCGGGGCGATGTGGAATTCGGCACGCACAGCACGGTCAATGCCTATGCGATGATTTCAGGCAAGGTGCGCTGCGGCGATGGCGTGCGGATTGCCAGCCATGTGACCATTGTCGGCTTCAACCACGGCTTTGACGACCCCAGCACGCCCATCCATACCCAAAAGCATGAAAGCCTGGGGATCGTGATCGAGGACGATGTGTGGATCGGCGCCAATGCGGTGGTGCTCGACGGCGTAAGGATCGGCAAGGGGGCGGTGATCGCGGCGGGGGCGGTGATCAGCCGCGACGTGCCGCCGCTGGCGATCATGGGCGGCGTGCCGGCCAGAGTGCTGCGCTATCGCGGGCGGTCGAGCAAGGGCGACAGCGTGGCCGCGCTGGGCCGGCTGGGCGCAAAGGCGCAGGCGCAATGGCCCGATGTGCTGGCAAGACATCGCCAGGACGGCCGCTATGTCTCGATCGAGGCCGATGGCCAGGCGCGGACCAGCGCCCGGCACCGCAACGATGCCATCGAAATCGCCGCCGGGTTTGGCAGTCTGCCCGAGGGTCTCGACGGGGCGGCGGTGCTGGCGGAACTGCAGGCAATGCAGGACCCGGAGACGGGGCTGTTTCCCGATCCGCACCGGCCCGTTGCACCGGGGCAGGCGATGCGCGACGACGGGCTGGCGCTCTACAACGTGCTCTCGGTGGGCTATGCCATCGAGCTGCTGGGCGGAAAGCCGCGCTACCCGATTGCCGCCGTGGAACTGGATGCGCCGGCGCTGTGCGCATGGCTCGAAGGGCTGAGCTGGCGCGAGCGGGCCTGGGGCGCCGGCGCGGCAGTCGATGCCATCGGCACGGCGCTCTACTTCAATGCGCGGTATTTTTCGAGCGGCCGGGCGCGGGAGACGCTGTTTGGCTGGCTGGCGCTGAACCAGGACCGGGGCAGCGGGCTATGGGGCTCTCCCACCGCTGCCGAAGGGCTGTTGCAGCCGGTGAACGGGTTCTACCGGCTGACGCGCGGCACCTATGCCCAATTTGGCGTGCCGGTGCCGCAGGCAGCGCGGGCGATTGACTCGGTGCTGGCCAATTACCAGCAATATGGCGGCTTTGCCGGGGCGACCTATACGGCGTGCAATCTGCTCGACACCATTCATCCGCTGCTGATCTGCCTGGCGCAGACCGATCATCGCCGGGCCGAAGCCGAGGCGATCGCCCGGGCGGTGATCGGGCGGGCGGAAGAGCGCTGGATGGACGGGCAGGGGTTCGCCTTTGCCGATGGCCAGGCGGGGAGCCTGCAGGGCACCGAGATGTGGCTGAGCGTGGTGCACCTGGCGGCAAAGCTGCTGGGGATCGAGAAGGATTTTGTCTTTGTGCCCAGGGGGGTGCACCGGACGCAGGCGGTGGGACTGGGGCTGTAAGGATTTCAGCAAACCTCAGACTGAGCCCGTCGAAGGACGAGGTCATGCCAACGGGCACCATTCGCCCGACCTCGTGGTTCGACAAGCTCACCATGAGGTCTCTGGGGCCGGGAGTGGTGGGCGTCAGCTTCGACGCCTCACCATGAGGAAAGAAAGGAATTGCGCATGACGGACAAAAAGGCCCTCGTGGTCTGGGGCGGGATGGAGCTGCATACGCCCGAGCGGGGCGCCCATGTCGTGCGCGAGCTGCTGGAGGCCGAAGGCTTTGCGGTGACGGTGACGGCCGATTACGACGCGCTGGGGGCCGAGGATGTCGGCAGCAATGATCTGGTGGTGCCGGTGATTACGGCGGGCGAGCTGGCGCCCGAGAAGATGGACCGGCTGATCGCGGCGGTGCGGGCGGGAACCGGGCTGGCGGGCTATCACATGGGGCTGGCGACGAGCTTTCGCGCCAGCGTGCCGTTCCGCTATGCGGCCAGCTGCTACTGGGTGCAGCATCCGGGCAATATCATCACCTATCGGGTCGATGTGGCGCAGGCCGAGCACCCGATCATGGCCGGGATCGAAAGCTTCGAGCACACCTCGGAGCAGTATTATCTCAACTATGACCCGGCGGTGGACGTGCTGGCGACGACCAGTTTCTCTGGGGAATTCCATCCCTGGCGCAAGGATGTGGTGATGCCGGTGGTGTTCACCACCATGCACGACCAGGGGCGGGTATTCTATTCTTCGCTGGGGCACACCGCCGACGAACTGGCAGGCGGGCCGGTGCGCGAAATCCTGCGGCGCGGGCTGCTATGGGCGGCGCGCTAGGTTGAGGTCGCCATAGCGGCGGCGCGGT
>CAXBKI010000277.1:0-4805 GCA_963975955.1 uncultured Devosia sp. | reverse complement strand
GAATCCCACTGGCCAAGGCTCAGCACGTCCTTGGAGGCCCAGCCATTGTCGATCATCTTCTTCCACAGATTGAGCACCTCGACGGCGCCATCGGTGTTGACGTTCTGGTAGCTGCCGCCCGACATCTGGATGATGGGCAGGAACTGGAAGGTGCCTTCTTCACCGGCACGGGCCGAGAAGGTCGCGCCATAGACATTGTTGGCCGGGTCGGTCAGCTTCTCGGCATCCTCGGCGAATTCGGCCCAGGTCTTTGGTGGCTCGGTGATGCCGGCCTTGGCGAACAGGTCCTTGTTGTAGAACACGCCAATGGTGTCGGTGTATTTGGGAACGCCGAACAGCTTGCCGTCCCAGCTCACCGAGTTGAGCGGGCCATCGAAATACTCGGCCTTGCTCATGATCTCGGAAGCGGCCACGCGGTCGGTGATGTCGAGCATGGCGCCGCGCGAGGAGAACAGCGCGAAATCGGGATTGTCGAACGAAACGATGTCGGGCGCATTGCCGGTGGCGAAGGCACGCAGCGTCTCATTGACCAGATCATCGAACGGCACGGGCCGGTAATCGATCTGGATGTCGGTGTTCTGCTCGTTGAACTCCTTGGAGAAGGTGTCGGCGATGCCCGGGCGGTCGATGCCGTCGATCGACCAGACCTTGATGACGGTCTGGGCCATGGCAGGGGTGGCTGCGGCCAGGGCGCCGAGCGCCAGGCCCGCCAAGAGACTTATTTTGGTAAACTGCATTTGTATCCTCCCTATGCGGCCAACCGCCGCGATCCAAGCCACCCGGGTTTCCTCTTCCCTTGCAGCCAATTTGAGCCGTCGACGACGCTGCTGCGCGCCACGGCCTTTGCTCATACCCCCAGGCGCGCCTCCCCATTGCTGCGGACCTGACGCAGTGCGCCGCCGCAGGATTGGCGTACCAGGAGATTGCATGGCAGTTTGCGGATGCCGGCCTGGACGGCCTTGCCTTCAGCAAGCTGCAAAATGAGGTGACCCGCCTGACGGCCGAGTTCCTTGAGGTTCATGTCCACGGTGGTCAGCGGGGGGCGGGTGGCGGCGGCCACGATTTCCCAATTGTCAAAACCAACCACGGAAACCTGGTCGGGCACATCGACGCCGCGTTCGCGCAGCGCATCGACCACGCCGCGGGCGATCTGGTCATTGCCGCAGAAAATGCCGTCCGGCGGCGGGGCCGCGCCGTTCCACAGGCGTTCGACGGCCTCGTGTCCCCAAGCCTCCGACCAGGGGCCGTTGAGCACCGGGGCATCCTTGCCCAGCACGGCGCGAAACGCCCGCTCGCGCGCTGCCACCGAGGCGAAGGATTGCGGGCCCGTCACATGCACGATCCGCTGCCGGCCCAGGCCGACCAGCCACTCGACCGCGTCGCGCGCGCCCTGTTCGTCATCGGACACCAGGGTGATCGCGTCGGCGGGGCCTTCGGTGAACACATAGACCACCGGGATGGAGAGGCCCGACAGATCCACCGGCAGGCGGCGGTCGATGCGCTTGCCGGCGGCAATGATGCCGTCGACCTGCTTGTCCTGCATGGCATCGACATGGACCTGGCCGAGCGCGGCATCATCCTCGATGCCGCACAGGAACACCGAGACCCCCTTGTCCACCAGGGCCTCGGCGACCCCCGCCATCACCGGCAGGGTGAAGCGCCCATAGGTGTCATTGGTCAGCAGGCCGATGGTGAAGCTGCGCTGCTGGGTGAGCGCCCGGGCCATGGCATTGGGCCGGAAGCCCAGGCTCGCGGCGGTCTGCTTGACGCGGGCACGGGTCTCCTCGGTCATCCGGCCGGTGTCGTTGAGCGCCTTGGACGCTGTGGCGACGCTGACGCCGGCGACGCGGGCGACATCGTATATGCGAACGCGCTCAGCCTTCACCACGTCAGCATACCTCATTGAAAAAACCTTTTCTCATGATTGATAAAACGGTTTCTCACATCACGTCAAGCAGGCGCGTCTAGGCTTTTGCGGGGACGAAATCGCCGCCGCGGCAGCGCTTGAGATAATTCATGCCGGCCACCTGACCGGTCATTTCGAGGTCGCCGCGATAGACCGGGTCATGTCAGCCTTCGATGTCGATGGCGCCGCTATAGCCGGCCAGCCGCAGCTCCGAGATGATGTCGGTCCAGTTGCTGTCGCCAAAGCCGGGCGTGCGCATGAACACGAACTTCTCCTTGCCGAACACGCCGTGTTCGCGGATCACCTCCCAGCGCACCGTGGCGTCCTTGCCGTGCACGTGGAAGAATTTGTGCGCCCATTTGCGGATCTGGGGCAGGGGGTCGATCAGGTAGACCAGCTGGTGGCAGGGCTCCCATTCGAGGCCGATATTGTCGTCCGGCGTTTCGTTGAACATCAGCTCCCAGGCGTCCGGATTATGGGCGATGTTCCAGTCGCCGGTGGCCCAGTTGCCGTCCATGGCGCAGTTTTCGAAGGCGATCCGGACCCCCTTGTCGGCCGCGCGCGCGGCCAGCTCGCTCCACACCTGCTTGTAGCGCGGCAGGCTGTCGGTCAGCTTCTGGTTACGGATGCGGCCGGTAAAGCCGGCCACGCAGGTGGCGCCGAAATGGTGGGCGTTGTCGATGCAGTCCTTCCAGCCCTGCAGGGTCGCCCGGTCCATCTCCTGGTCTTCCAGCGGATTGCCGAACATGCCGATGGTGGAAATGGTGATGTCGCGGTCGCCGATGGCGTCCAGCGAGCGCTTGCCCAGCTCGGCCAGATCCTGGCCATTGGTGGTCTGCCAGAAAAACGGTTCGAAGCTCTCAAAGCCCAGATCGGCGATGGCGGCGATATTCTCGGCGGCCCGGCCTTCGGTGGCCTGGATCATGGTGCCGATGCGAATGGATTTGGCTGGATTGCTCAAGATGTATTCCTAGCTTGCAATAAGGACGCGCTGGCCGGTCCGGGCGCTTTCGATCGCGGCAAAGACCATGGCGAGGCTGTTGATATTGTCGGTGCTCACCGTTTCGGGCGGGCGTCCGGCGGCAATGGCGTTCAAGAACTCGTTGATGACGCTGGCATGGCCATGGGTCTGTTCGATATCGGCCGGGTCGGGCACGGTGATGGGGGTGAGCTCGCGCAAGAACCCGCTGTCATTGGCGACCACCTTGGCCTCGAAGCTGTCGGCCCCGTCCCAGAGTAGCGTGCCTTTGGTGCCGATGATCCGCCAGGCGGCCTCCCAGCTGGTATTGGCGCCCTCGGCACACCAGGAACCGCGATAGTTGAACACCACGCCCTGCTCGAACTCGAAGATCGCATTGGCCGCCGCGCCCTGCGCATACCAGGAGCCGCGCGGATTGGTCTCGAGGCAATAAACCGCCCTGGGGGCGACCCCGGCCATGAAGCGGGCGGCGTCCAGCGTATGAATGGCCATGTCGAGCAGCAACACATTTTCCATTTCTTCGCGGAAGCCGCCGAAATGGGCGCCGATGAAGAAGTCGCAGTGCAGGGCAGTCACCTCGCCCAGCGCGCCGCTTTCGAGCAGCCGGCGGATGCGCCGGACGCCGGCAATGAAGCGCCGGTTCTGCACCACCGCATGCACGCGCCCGGCGGCCTGGGCGGCGGCAATCATCTGCCGCGCCTGCGCCAGACTCGTCGCCATCGGCTTTTCGCTCAGCACATGGCAGCCGTGGCGGAGGGCCGTGGTCACCACGCCCTGGCGCGCCACCGGCACGACCACGTCAAACAGCAGATCGGGCCTGGTAGCTGCCAGCACGGCGTCCAGATCGCTGCCGACCATGGCATCGGCCAGGCCGAACTCATCGGCCCGGGCCCTGGCCGTGGCCAGATCCAGATCGACCAGACCGACGATCTCGACACGCCCCCGGAGCGACGGGTGATCGGCCAGCGCCGACAACCAGCCTTTTGACATACTTCCGCAACCCGCAAGTACGGCCTTGAATACCAAAATGAAATCCTCCCTGGACAGCGATGCGCCGGGCTCCATCTTCTGCAGAGCCCCGAGGCACAATGTCCCGTAAACGTTTACGACAGTACTTTTGTGCTGTCATGTCTGTCAAGGCGTGGCGTAAACGTTTCTGAAAAATCATACTTATATAGGCCAAATGGCGCAATGCTTGTAATCTGCTCACGGCGCGTCCATTGAAGGGACCGCAGTTTCGAGCGACACAGGCGCCGAAACGGGGGGCTTTGGGACATGAAGGGCATCAGGCGTCTGGCGCAGCATCTCGATATTTCGATCGGGACGGTTTCCCGCGCGCTCAATGGCAAGCCCGTCGTCAACGAGGAAACCCGTCAGCGCGTGCTGGAGGCGGCCGCCGAACTTGGCTATGTGCCCAATCAGGCCGGACGTAGCCTGCGCGAGGGGAGCACCAAGGCGATCGGCTTCACCATCGAGTCCGGTTCCGACAGCGCCGGCAATGGCGACAATTTCTTTCTCGGCGTCATCGCCGGGGTGCAGGCGGTATTCGGCCGCCACCATCTCGATCTGGTGGTGCTGCCCTGTCCGACCGAGGAGGATTCCACGCAATATCTCCGCCGCATGGTAGCCCGGGGCATGGTCGATGGCATGATCATCTCGGCGACGCATCGCCGCGACGCGCGGATCGAGCTGCTGGCCAATGCGCGGCTGCCCTTCATTGCCCTGGGGCGCTCCAGCACGCCTGGCCCGCATCCCTGGATCGACCTGGACTTTGAAGGGGTGATCAACCGCGCGGTGGATCGTCTGGTCGCCAAGGGACACCGGCGCATTGCCGTCGGGCTGCCCAGCAATGACATCAATCTCGGTTTCGTGTTCCTCGACGGGTACAAGGACGCGCTGGCCCGTCACGGGCTGCCCTTC
>CAXBKI010000276.1:0-4825 GCA_963975955.1 uncultured Devosia sp. | reverse complement strand
TGCCCGCGCGCAAGGCCAGCAGAGCAACCGGCTGGGCATCGGCAACCTGGGAAATGGTCAGGATGCCGCCGCGTTCCTGGGCGCCGGCCAGACTGGTTCCTGCCAGCAGGGCCACGGTCAGGGCGGCTGCTTTCAGGGTAATACGGAACTGCCCGCATGCGCGGGCGATATCAAGGCTCATTTACTTATCCCTCCGCGACACCCCCTCGATCCCCACCGAGCAAGGTGTCTCTGGAGAAAGGCTAGCAAACAAACCGAGCGCTCGCTAGGTTTAATTTTGCGTGACTGTTCATGGCGGGGAGAGGGCGCAAGGAGAGCTGCGTCCGCGGAATGATCCCCAGTTGCCCGTGGCCCTGGAGATCAGCGACCACTTTGGTGGCGCAGGGATTGGGTGCGCGGGATTGCGGGCGGCAGGTTAATGGCCGTCACCCATTCGCCAACGAGACTTGCATGCCGAGGCGTGCAGACGCTTGCCGTGACAAGCACGGTTCGCAAGCGCGCAATCATTCCCTCTGCCGCTTCGTCGCTCAAGCCGTGCCGGCGGGGAGCCGGATCGCGATGCTGGACGCTCCGCGCCACCCGGTGCCCCCAGCTATGGCACGTGCAATTTCTGCCGCTTTGCCAGAATTGCGACACGCTGGACCAGCCGGGGAAATGACCCGGTCTTGCCCGAGGGGTGCAGCCGTTTTACGGAAAATTATGTTGCGGGATGTAGTTGATGACCCAGTGGAGGGATGCGGGATGATTGCCAGAGCGACACTTGTACTGGGAATGCTGCTGTATTCCGGGCAGTTGGCGTGGGCGGTCTGTGACTTCTGCAATCCCACCATTCGGCTGAACCAGCGGGTGGCAGAATGCTTTGGCGAGCAGCTGCCGGCCGAACTCGTCCGGCTGCAAACCGAGGGGCGCGGGTTCGTGCTGGTGGATCTGACGCAATGCGTCGACGACAAGACGCGAGGGCTGCCCCAGGCGGGTGCCCGGACGGCCTCATCGGATGTCGATACCTCATTCGTCGCCGATGAGACGGCCTTGCGCTGCATCGGTGCCGAGATCGAGCGGCTGTCGGGCGCGCTCGATCCCTCCGTCGAACTGGATCTTACGCGGTGTCAGTAGGTACCGACCTGGTAGGGGAAGCGATCGAAGAGGATGACGTTGTTCCGCGGCGCTGGCGCGGCAGATGGCTGCGCCGCTTCACGTCTGCGGATCGAATGGCGGCACCGGTCATCAAGATGTTTGCCGTGATCGCTGTGATCCTGGGCGGGCTTGAATATATGGACCGCGTGCAGGCCGCGCGCGTCGAGCAGTCGCTGGGCGAAGTCGACAACTGGGATGCCGGAGGGTATCGTCGGCTATACAGTCAGGTGAATGCGTCGATCTGGCCGATATACAGCAAACAGGCGGACTTCATTGCTGCCCTGCCCCCTGCGCAGCAGGCCATTTTCTACAACAATATCGGCGAAGGCATCACCGGTCAGAACAACGAATTCTCCGACGAGAACGACCTGCTGGTAGACGAGCTGTTTTACTTTTTTGACCGCGCGGCGCTGTGTGCCGACCAGCGCATCTGCGACTACGATGTGCTCAACGCCTTCATCGGCAGCGATCTGGCGGACTTCTGGCGGTATTTCGGCAGCTATGCCGAACGGCGGCGCGCGGCGGGCTATGGCCAGTATGGCGTGTGGACCGAGCGCTTCGCCAAGGGTGATATTTCACGCGCGACCTGGCTGGGGCTGCCGTGAGGCAGCTGCTGGCCATTCCATTGCTGTGGCTGCTCGCGGTATCAGCCACCCTGGCGCAGCCCGCAACCCTGGGCCACGCCGAAAAGATCCTTGTCCAGGAAAGACTAATTGCGCTGGGTCATCTTGCCGGCAGGGCCGATGGACAATTTGGTCCGGTGACCCGGCGCGCCATTGGCACATATCAGGTTGAGCAGGGCAATCCGGACAGCGGTGAACTGACCCCGGCCGAACTTGAGCTCCTGCTGGCACCGCTGCCGCTTGAACATTTCGACCTGTTGGACAATTTCGACTTGCCCAGGGCGCCATTTCCGGCGCGCGGCGCGAGGCAGGGGCGGCGATCAGCCTGGCCGCGGCGCAGGTGGGTTTCGAGCGGCTCGATAACCAGGACCTCCCCTATAACGACTACCGCTCGGGCCTGGCGGAAGCCTCGCTCAAGGGCATCGACCTGGAGGTCTGCGAGAGCCAGTGCGCTGCGGACGCCAGCTGCCGGGCCTATACCTACAACAGCAAGGCGCGGGTCTGCTTTCTCAAGACGGCGGCCACCGAGCCAGTAGCGTTTTCCGGTGCGTTTTCCGGCATCAAGGGCAGCGTCGCCGCGACGACCCCGTCGCTATGGGTGAGGGATTCCAGTCTTTTGCTGGACTGGGCCCGGCGCATTGCTGCCGACTATTCACCACCACCCGCCGCCATCGCCTTGCCCGATGCAGAGGCGATGTTGGCCGACCCCGAAATACTGGAACTTGAAGGCGCGCCATACGAGCTGTCACTGCTGGCGGGCGCAGCCCAGTCGCGACTGATGCCCGAGGGCAGCTGGTCGCTGCTGGCTCGGCGGGGCGGCAATATCATTTCAATGCATTCCGACGCGCTGACGCTGTCGCCGCAATACGATCAATGGATTGCCGACAACAAGGCATGGCGGTCCAGCTATGACGATACGAGCACGGCCGCCATCGCCGCCTGGGCGCCGCGACTTGAGGCCATGGTTGCCGACCTCGAAGCGCGCTACGGCGCGGGCAATCCGTTGGCGGGCTATGTGAAGCTGGACCTGGTCACGGCACTGGGCGTGCAGAGCCAGTTCGTGCGGGCCAGCGAGCAGGATCCCGCAGCATTGGCTGCGCGGATGGATGTGCTGCTGGCAGAGGCGGTGGAAGATCTGGTGCGGCCCTATGCGGGCAATGAAGGCCTCGCCTCAATGCTGCACACCCGCGGGGTGGCCGCCTTGCTGCGTCAGGCAAGGCCGCCGGAGAACTGCGAAAACACGCCTCACGCAGAATCGAGCCGGCTGTACCAGCGCGCCGCGGCGCTGTTGCATCAGGCCGGCGGAGCGAAACCCTGGGCGGTCGATGCGCTGCACAAGGCTGCCGTGTGTGCCTTGCCCGAAGACAAGCCCGCACTGTTCGCAGCCGCTGCGGCCCTGGCTGGCGACGATGCGGTGATGCAGGCGCGCAACCTGATGGATCTGGGGATAGCCCGCGCGGCGAACGGGGATAACGAGGGTGCCCGAGCGGCGTTCCGGGCCGGCATGGCGTTAGACAATGGCGAGGCATATGCCCTGGCCTTTCCCTGGATGCAGGTATGGTTCAACGACGAGATGCTGCTGCAACGGCTAGGACTTGATGCCGAGCTCGACGTGGTGCTGGCGCACCGGGTCATCCAGGCACTCGGCGACGGGGCAATCGCCTCTACAGCGTCCTTTTCAGGCTATTTTGGCCTGGGACACCTGCTGGAGCGGCTGCAGCGTTTCGAGCTGGCCGACATGCTCTATGCCGCCGTGGCCCCGGCCTGGCAGAGCGGCCCGGAGCGGCCGGCCAGGCTGATGGCGGCCGAGGCGATCAATGAGCGGGACTATGCACATGCCAACGCCATGCTGGGGCGGATGCTTGGCCTGACCCCGCTGGGCTCGGACGACGCGCTGCGGGTCGAACTGCTGACGATGCTGGCCGAGTCATACCAACTGGCCGGCGAGTTCGGACGCTCGGGCAACTATGCTCAAGAGGCGCTGGTGCTGCTTGGGGGCGGGACGGTGCCACGTAGCCAACAGACGGTCGAGGTCATCGCCGTGCTGGAAGAACAGGTCAGGGTCGCGGAAGCCGACAGCGGCAACGCAGGAAGACTGGCGGCGAGAGACCTCGCCCAGTTCGCGGATCTGCTGGCAGGCGCGTGCATCACCGGGCATCCGGTGCCTGACCTGCCCGCCGAATTCCTCGATGGGGCACTGGAGCGCAGCCTTTTTCTGCCGCAAGTGGCGGGGGACTATGCCGAGTGTGCGCATCGACAGTTTGCCGAGCGTTTCCTCACCGATGGCGAATGGACGGAAGAGATCGCCCTGGAGCTGTATTTCCGGACCCTGTTTGTTGCCGATGCGGACGCATTCGCCGCCGAAGATTTTGCCATGCTGCTGGCGGCGGAGCCGAAGCGCCACAATCGAGAGACCGATATCGGCTGGGGCATTCGCCGCAAGTTAAGCCGGCTCAACGCTGCAATAAGGGCGGCAATCATCGAAGACAATGTGCCGATGGCCAACGGCATGCTGGACAAGATGCTCGTTCTGCTTGACGGCGGTCTGCTGGAGCAGATGATCGACCTCGACATGATGCATGAGGATGTGCCGCAGACCGTGCTCCTGCTCAAGGCGGCTGGCAGGGACGACGATTTTCTCCGGCTGGCCCTCCGGGTCGACGAAGCGAGGGCCGCAAGCCAGCTCGGCTATTCCTGCTATGGCGCAATCTGCGAAGTCGCAATCGAACTGCGTAAGCTACAAGGGGACGCCAAGGGCTTGGAGGAATTCGCCGGTCGGCTTGAGACTGGTGTGCACATCTTCTGGGGTGGAGCCAGCACCGATGCCAAGGACCTCGACGATATCATGGCAATGGCGGAGATTGAGGCGATGGATGCCCTGCGGCTGAACTTGCCCAGTACGGCATTTGCATATTTTTCCATCGCCGGCGCCAGCAGTGAGCGAATCCTCGCCGACCCCAATCCGCTCTCATCGCTAAAGAAGGTCAGCGTGGCCGGCGCCTATGCTACCGCACTGCTCGAAAGTGGCCAGAACAAGCTGGCCTATGCGGTTGCCAGTCATTTGCTTA
>CAXBKI010000275.1:0-4839 GCA_963975955.1 uncultured Devosia sp. | reverse complement strand
AACAAAGTTCGCCAGCTCGGTCAGTGCAGTATGATCGCTCATTGGGCTACTCCAAACACAGGCACCAATTTGCTTCCCCTTTTGGCCGGTGGCTCTTGGACCCCGGCTCGTTCTGATTGTCTCAGTTCACGTCAGGTCAACTCTGCATCGCCAGGCAGGCCAGATCCTGCTGCTTGAGCAGGTTGCACATGGCGGTGGCATCGTCGCGACCGCCAAAGCCGATGAACCGGGCGCGGTAGAACACGCTGCCGTTCTTTTCAAAGCGCTCCACATAGGAACGGAAATCATTGAGGTTGCCGGCCTTGCCGGCGGCATTGGCCAGCATGGCCCGGGCGCTGTCCTCGGAGGGACCGGCGCCGATCTGCACCACCCAGCCACCTGCAGCTGGCTGGGCTTCTGCCGTCTGCACGCTACCCGAGGTCAGCAGGTCGATGGGCTGCTCGGCGCTTGGGATAGGCGCAGGCGGCTGGATTCCCAGTGGGGCCGAGGGTGTGGTCTGGCCAAGGGCTGCCGGTGGGGCGCCAAGGCTGTAGCTATCGCTGAGCCAGGCACCGATGACATCCTGGCTGGGATAGGCGGGTTGCGGCGCCTGTGAGGGGGCGGCCAGCGTGTTGGCGGCCTGTACGGCGGGCTGCAGACCCAGATCGGCCGGCATGGGTTCAGGCATCGGTGCAGGGTTAGCCAAGGCAACCTGGGTCGCGCTTTGCGTCAGCTGGCGTTGTGGCAAGGCGCCATTGGCGGCCACCAGCTGCGCCAGGCGGAAGCCGGGCAGGGGCATGGGCACGACGAAGACGGGGGCGGCTGATGGCGACTGCGCTACCGCGACCTGCGTGCTGCCCTGGCGACCGGGCATGGGGATCATGGCGGTGCGCAGATAATCGCCGCGACGCCCCTTGGTCAAATAGCTCGAGACCAGCTGGCGGACCTTTTGATCGCGAGCGGCGGAGGAGTTGAAGCCGAACGCCACGACGACGATGTGGCGACCATCCTTGCGGGCGGCGGTCAGCAGATTGGAGCCGGCGGCATTGATGTAGCCGGTCTTGATGCCATCGACGGCGCCCATGTAGCCGAGCAGGCGGTTGTGGTTGCCATAGGTGGACTTGCCGTAGCTGAAGCTCTTGGTCTGGAAGAATTCGTAGTAGTTGGGGAAGTGCTGGTAGACGGCGATGCCCAGAATGGCCTGATCGCGCACCGTGGTCAGCTGGCCGCCATCGGGCAGGCCCGAGGCGTTGCGATAGGTGGTATTGCGCATGCCAAGAGCACGGGCGGTTGCCGTCATGCGCTTGGCGAAGTTTTCTTCCGAGCCCGAGATGTGCTCGGCGATGACCCGTGCCATGTCATTGGCCGACAGGGTAACAATCGATTTGACGGCGTCTTCCACCGTGATGGTGGCGCCGGCGCGCAGACCCAGCTTGGTCGGCACGGCTGCGGCAGCGTGGGCCGAGACCGACATCTTGGTGGAGAGCTTGATATTGCCCGCACTCAGTTCCTGAAACAGGACATAGAGCGTCATGACCTTGGTCACCGAGGCGGGGTAGCGCCTGCTGTCGGCGGCCTCTTCATAGAGGACGTTGCCCGACTTGGCGTCGACCACGATGCCGGCATATTTGCGGAGGTTTTCGATAGCCTGGGCCGGCGCCACAGCATGTGCGCTGACGGTCAGGGCAATGAGGACTGCGGCAGCGGCGCGCAGAAACGCGACGCGCCATGGGGATTTCGCCTGGGAAGCCACCCGGTACTCCAACTCTTAACTCTCGGGCGCTTCTGCACCCGTACGCAACTACAACAACACTCACCTGCGGGCGGTCCGGTGAGCCCCCACCCGGCCGGAACGTCCAACAAGTTTGGAGTTTTACGCCGTGCCCGGTTACTATTCCGTAAAATGCCATCGATTTTGGCGCGGGTGTGGAAACCTGGTGACTCGCGGGCCGTGCTGCGTGCATTGGGTCGGCCCGCCGAGCGCTGCCTGGTTCGGGCGAGATGGACCGTTCCGGATGATGTTGGCAGCAGATAAGGCCTTGTCAGCCCCGGCTTTTGCTCCCCTCACAAATTCGGGATGCATGGGCCCTTAACACCGGGTGGATTTTGCCTACATAATGGCTTCACCATACTGCTTCGTTTTTCTCACGACAGATGATTTGCCATGACCTCCTATGACTGCCTCGCTATGACCGATGAGGCGCCGACCGCCCTGCGCTTGGTGCCGCCAATTGCCATGGCCGGGTCCAAGAATGAGAATCCGGGCAAGGGTGACACCGATACCGGGACCATCACCAAGACCCGGCCCAAGACCAAGCGCCCGAGCCTTTATCGGGTGCTGCTGCTCAATGACGACTACACGCCGATGGAGTTCGTCATTCTCGTTCTGCAGGACGTCTTCAACAAATCGCGCGAAGACGCCATGCAGATCATGCTGCACGTTCACCAAAAGGGGGTGGGTGAGTGCGGCGTATATCCATACGAAGTCGCCGAGACCAAGGTGACACGGGTCATGGATACGGCACGCAAGAACCAGCATCCGCTGCAATGCGTGATGGAAAAGCAATAGGAACATCATATGCCCTCATTCTCCCGCGGACTTGAAAAGGCTCTGCATCAGGCAATGAACCTGGCGCGTGAGCGAAACCATGAGTTCGCCACGCTCGAACACCTCTTGCTGGCCCTGACCGACGACCGTGAAACGATCGCCGTGCTGACCGGCTGCGACGTCGATGTCGACGCGCTCAAAAGCGACCTCGAAGATTTCATTAATGAAGAGCTCGACAGCCTGATCGTGCCCAATGGCCAGGATGCGCGGCCGACCGCCGCGTTCCAGCGCGTTATCCAGCGCGCGGTCATCCACGTGCAGTCGTCGGGTCGCGAAGAGGTTACCGGCGCCAATGTGCTGGTAGCGATCTTTGCCGAGCGTGAAAGCCACGCCGCCTATTTCCTCGAACAGCAGGACATGAGCCGGCTGGACGCGGTCAACTTCATCAGCCACGGCATCACCAAGTCCGGCCCCAGCGAAGAGCGCAAGGTGCACGGTACCGAGGATGGCGAGAACCATGCCGAAGGCGGCGCCGAAGCCAAGAAGAGTTCGGCGCTGGCCGACTTTGCCGTCAACCTCAACGAGAAGGCGCGCGCCGGCAAGATCGATCCGCTGATCGGTCGCGATGCCGAATTGCGCCGCACCATCCAGGTGCTGTGCCGCCGCTCCAAGAACAACCCGCTCTATGTCGGCGACGCCGGCGTGGGCAAGACTGCCATTGCCGAAGGCCTGGCCCGCAAGATCATCGAGGGCGATGTGCCCGAGGTGCTCAAGGAAGCGGTCATCTACTCGCTCGACATGGGCTCGCTGTTGGCCGGCACCCGCTATCGCGGCGATTTTGAGGAACGCCTCAAGGCTGTGATGAAGGAGCTCGAAAAGCTCCCCAATGCGGTGCTGTTCATCGACGAGATCCACACCATCATCGGTGCTGGCGCCACTTCGGGCGGCGCACTCGATGCATCCAATCTGCTCAAGCCAGCCCTGGCCAGCGGGGCGATCCGTTGCATCGGCTCGACCACCTACAAGGAATACCGTCAGTTCTTCGAGAAGGATCGGGCCCTAGTCCGCCGCTTCCAGAAGATCGACGTCAACGAGCCGACGATTCCGGATGCGATCGAGATCGTCAAAGGCCTGCGGCCCTATTTCGAAGAGTTCCACAAGGTCAAATATACCGATGAGGCCCTCAAGGCTGCTGTCGAGCTGAGCGCGCGCTACATCAATGACCGCAAGCTGCCCGACAAGGCGATCGACGTGCTCGACGAGACCGGTGCCAGCCAGATGCTGCTGACCCTGGACAAGCGCAAGAAGGTTATCGATGTCGAAGACATCGAGGCAACCATCGCCACGATCGCCCGTATTCCCCCCAAGTCGGTCTCCAAGTCCGATGCGGAAATGCTGGGCAGCCTGGAACAGAACCTCAAGACCGTGGTGTTTGGCCAGGATGCGGCGATCACCGCGCTCTCCTCGGCGATCAAGCTGGCCCGTGCCGGCCTGCGCGAGCCCGAAAAGCCAATCGGCTCTTACCTCTTCACCGGGCCGACCGGCGTGGGCAAGACCGAAGCGGCCAAGCAGCTCGCCGATACGCTGGGCGTGGAACTGCTGCGGTTCGACATGAGCGAATATATGGAGCGTCACACGGTCAGCCGTCTGATCGGCGCGCCTCCAGGCTATGTCGGGTTCGACCAGGGCGGTCTGCTCACCGATGGCGTCGATCAGAACCCGCACTGCGTGGTGCTGCTGGACGAAATCGAAAAGGCCCATCCAGATCTCTACAACATCCTGTTGCAGGTGATGGATCACGGCAAGCTGACCGACCACACCGGCAAGTCTGTGGATTTCCGCAATGTCATCCTGATCATGACGTCCAATGTGGGTGCCATGGAGCTGGCCAAGAGCCCGATCGGCTTTGGGCGCAAGCGCGAGCAGGGTGACGACGAAGAGGCGATCAACCGCCTGTTCAGCCCTGAATTCCGCAACCGTCTGGATGCGATCATCTCGTTTGCCCCGCTGCCGCGCGAAGTCGTGCGTCGTGTCGTCGAGAAGTTCGTGCTGCAGCTTGAAGGGCAACTGGCCGAACGCAATGTCACCATTGTGCTGCAGCCTGAGGCCGCCGACTGGCTGGCGGAACGCGGCTATGATGAGCGCATGGGCGCCCGCCCGCTGGGCCGGGTGATCCAGGAGCACATCAAGAAGCCGCTGGCCGAAGAGGTGCTGTTCGGCGAACTGGTCAATGGCGGCACGGTTACCGTGGCGGTGGTTGGCGAAGGCAAGGATGCCAAGCTCGAGCTGATCGCGGCGCCGCCGCGCGCGGC
>CAXBKI010000274.1:0-4839 GCA_963975955.1 uncultured Devosia sp. | reverse complement strand
CAATGGCCGCACGGACACTTTCCTGGGTCACCTCGCGGACGTCCTGCCCGTCGATTCGAATGCTGCCATCCTGCACGTCGAACATGCGCAGGGCCAGGTTGACCAGGGTCGACTTGCCCGAGCCGGAGCGGCCGACCAGACCGATCTTTTCGCCAGGCGCCACCGTCAGATTGAAATGGTCGATGACGCTGCCCTGCTGGCCCCGCCAATAGTTGAAGCTGACATTGTCATAGGTCAGCTCGCCCTGGGTGACGGATAGCGGCCTGGCCGCCGGTGCATCGACCATGGTGAGGGGTTGGGCAATGGTGATCATGGAGTCCCGCACCGTGCCGACCTGGCGGAAGATGTTGGAGCCGATTTCAAGGATCCAGCCGCTCATGTTCATGATCTGCAGGGCAAAGGGGATCGCCGTGGCCACCGCCGCCGCCGTGAGCACGCCATCGTTCCAGCCCTTGAGCGCCAGCCAGGTGACGGACACCACCAGACCCGCGTTGAGCAGGAACAGGGTGGACCACATATAGGTGAACACCCGCATCAGCTTGCGGAAGCTGATGGCGTGTTCATCAATGGAATCAGCGACATAGAGATCTTCGTGCTCGCCGGTCGAGAAGGTCTTGAGCGTCTGGATATTGGTGTAGCTGTCCACGATGCGACCGGTCATCACCGATTTGGCCTCCGAGAGTTCCTCGGAATAGCGGGCGATGAGCGGCATGGTGATGGTGAACAGCACGGCGTAGACCAGCAGCCAGACGCCGATGGGCACCAGCAGAACCGGATCGAGCCGGGCCAGCACGACGATAGCAACGACCACGAAGACCAGGGCATACCAGGCCGCGTCGATCGTCAGGTTGACGCCGATTTCGATGGCTTCGCCAGCCTGGATGATCTTGTTGGCGATGCGCCCGGCAAAGTCGTTCTGGAAGAAGGTCCAGCTCTGGCGGATGACATGCCAGTGGCTCTGCCAGCGCACCAGATCGACCAGATTGGGGACGATGCCGTGATTGCGGATCAGCGTGTCGCAGACAAAGGTCAGTGGGCGCACCACGACGACGACCAGGATCATCCAGAGCAGGGTCTGGCCATGCTCGGTAAAGATGTCGCCGGGATTGGTGGTGGCCAGCATGCCGACGACGAGGCCGACAAAGACGGGCATCAGGGCATCGGCAACCGAGCCAATGGCCACAAGCACAATGCGGATGACGAAGGCGGCGCGGAACTGGCCGACAAAGTAGCTGACGAAGGGTCGCAGGCCCAAGGGAGGCTGCCGGTCTTTGGCGAGCGCGGTGGGCGAGTAGAGATGGTCGAAGAAGGTGATGACGCGGTTGAACATCTTGAGCTCTTTTGTGAGCCGCGCCTGACGGAGATTAGCTGCTCAGGTCAGGGTCGGTAACGGTCCAGGGGTTTGCTTGGTGCGCGGCGGCTGGTGTTGAAGCGCGCGGGCTGGTTGGCCGTTTCGATGATGCTATCCATTTGGATTCTCCGTTGGTTGGGTTTCTTCCTTCTCCCCTTGAGGGAGAAGGTGCCCCGAAGGGGCGGATGAGGGGTGCTGCGTCACCCACCAGTTCGCTATTCGAGGAGGCCGCAGCGCCCCCACCTACCCCTCCCCGCAAGGAGGAGGGAACAGGTCGTGTGTGCGGAAGACCTGCCCCGCTCCCTCGAGGGGAAAGGGGCATGCGTTCCTACTGCGCCGCTGCCTCTTCGGCATCGGCGTCGATGAAGCCACCGGACTGGCGGTGCCAGAGGCTCGAATAGATGCCGCCATTGTCGACCAGTTCGGCATGGGTACCCGTCTCGATGATACGCCCCTTGTCGAGCACCACCAGCCTGTCCATCATCGCGATAGTGGACAGACGATGGGCAATGGCGATCACCGTCTTGCCCTTCATCAGCAGTTGCAACTGGCTCTGGATGGCCGCCTCGGCCTCGGAATCGAGCGCCGAGGTCGCCTCGTCCAGCACCAGGATCGGGGCATTCTTGAGCAGGACGCGGGCAATGGCAATGCGCTGGCGCTGGCCGCCCGAGAGTTTGACGCCGCGTTCGCCGACATGGGCGTCAAAGCCCTTGCGGCCCTTGGGATCGCTGAGCCCATTGATGAAGTCGGCAGTCTCGGCCAGTTCGGCCGCTTCGCGCATCATCGCCTCGGTCGCGTCGGGACGACCATAAAGGATGTTCTCGCGCACCGAACGATGCAGCAGCGAGGTATCCTGGGTGACCACGCCGATATTGGCGCGCAGGCTGTCCTGGGTCACCTTGGCGATATCGCGTCCGTCGATCAGGATGCGTCCATCGGCGCGGTCGTAAAAGCGCAGCAGCAGGTTGACGATGGTGGACTTGCCGGCGCCGGAGCGGCCCACCAGGCCGATCTTTTCGCCGGGACGGATATGCAGGTTGAGATTCTCGATAACACCACCGGTCTTGCCGTAGTGGAACGAGACATTCTCGAACTTGATATCGCCCTTGACCGTGCCCATCGGCTCGGCGGCGGGATCGTCGGTGACCACGCGCGGCAGTGAGATGGACGAGATACCGTCACGCACCGTGCCGATATTTTCAAACAGCGACGACATTTCCCACATCACCCACTGGCTCATGCCCTGAAAGCGCATGACCAGGCCGAGCGAGACGGCCAATGCGCCAGGCGTCATCGATCCCTGCAGCCACAGCCAGATGCCGGTCGCGCCGACGGCGAACAGCAGCAGCGCGCCGGACCAGTTGACCAGGATGTTGAGCACCGAGAACAGCCGCATCTGCGTGTAGGCGGTATCGAGGAACTGATCCATCGCCTCCTTGGCGTAGCTCTCTTCCCGATTGGAGTGGGAGAAGAGCTTGACCGTGGCAATGTTGGAGTAGCTGTCGACGATGCGGCCAGTCATCAGCGAACGTGCATCGGCCTGCGCCTGGGAGATCTTGCCCAGGCGCGGGATGAAATAGCGCATCAGCGCGATATAGGCGACGACCCAGACCAGGAACGGCACCGCCAGGCGCCAGTCCGAGGACGCCGCCAGAAACACCGCGCCCAGGAAATAGACGACGACATAGACCAGCATGTCGAGCAGCTTCATGACCACTTCGCGGACAGCCAGCGAGGTCTGCATCAGCTTGGCGCCAATGCGCCCGGCAAACTCGTCCTGGAAATAGCTCATCGACTGCCGGATCAGGTAGCGATGGCTCATCCAGCGGATGCGCTGCGGGAAATTGCTCAGCAGGGTCTGGTGCATGATCAGGGTGGAGAACAGCACCAGGACCGGCATCAACACGACAATCACCAGACCCATGATGGCCAGCTTCCAGCCATCGGTCTGCAGGAAAGTGGTTCTGTCGGCAGCAGCCAGCCAATCGACGATGTCGCCGATAAAGCCGAATAGCAGGATTTCGCTGCCGGCTACCCCTGCAGCCAGCAGCGCCATCATGGCCAGCCATTTCTTGGCGCCGTGGCTGTAATGCAGGCAGAAGGCCACCAGCCCCTTGGGGGGCTCGGTGGGCTCACCCAGCGGATAGGGTTCCAGACGTCGTTCAAACCAACGCAACATTATCGTTCACCATTGTTGTGTCCGAAGGACCATTGCGCCGAACCGAGCGCGCGACCAGCGCAAACAAAGCTGCGGGTCGGTCGGTTCGGCCAGAAGGGCAATGGCCGATCGGAAAATTCGGATATCGTGCTCAATGCGCCCGCAATTGGCGCCGTGTGAGCACGCGCTGACACCGAACGAGCCCCTCTCCCAATGCCGCCCTAATTGGCATACAAGATTGCACCCGTGCGATAGATCACGGCAGAGTACACGAAAGCGCCGAGTCTGCTGTTGCGGCACGGCCACACTTCAAATTCAGACCGACTCCAGACGGATCCCTACATGCGCACCGAGACGGAACACACCATCTACCTCAAAGACTATACACCCAGCCCCTATCGGGTCGTCTCGGTCGACCTTGATTTCCGAATTACCGAGGACGATACGCGGGTACGCGCCCTGCTGACCGTCGAGCCGCGCGACGACACCGCGCCGGGCACGCCGCTGGTGCTGGATGGTGATGAGCTGGCGCTGGAGTCGGTGGCCATTGATGGCGCACCCCTGGTGCAATCGGCTTATGCAGCCGACGCCTCGAGCCTGACCATCGTCGAGCCGCCCCTGCGCCGCTTCGTGCTGGAAACCGAGGTCATGCTCAAGCCGGCCGGCAATACCCGGCTGATGGGACTATACCGCTCGGGCGGCACCTGGTGCACGCAGTGCGAGGCCGAGGGATTCCGCCGCATCACCTATTATCTGGACCGCCCGGACAATCTGGCGGTGTTCAAGGTGCGCATCACCGCGCCACTGGCCCTGGCGCCCGTGCTGCTGTCGAACGGCAATCTGATCGAACAGGGTCAGGCCGGCGACGGCATGCACTTTGCCGTGTGGGAAGACCCCTTCCCCAAGCCGGCCTATCTTTTCGCCCTGGTGGCGGGCGATCTCGGCTCGATCACCGACAGCTTCACCACCGCTTCGGGGCGCCAGGTCGCCCTGGCCATCTATGCCAGCCACGGCAAGCAGGAACAGTGCCTGTGGGCCATGGACAGCCTGAAACGCTCGATGGCCTGGGACGAACGGCGCTTCGGCCGCGAATACGATCTGGATATCTTCAACATCGTGGCGGTGTCCGATTTCAATTTCGGCGCGATGGAGAACAAGGGCCTCAACATCTTCAATGACAAGCTGGTATTCGCTCAGCCCCAGTCCGCCACCGATGCCGACTATGACGGTATCGAGCGGGTGATCGCGCACGAGTACTTCCATAACTGGACCGGCAACAGAATCACCTGCCGCGACTGGTTCCAGCTGTGCCTGAAAGAAGGGCTGACGG
>CAXBKI010000273.1:0-4843 GCA_963975955.1 uncultured Devosia sp. | reverse complement strand
CCCTTCCTCGCGCTATGGCTGGGCTGCCGCCGCGGCCCGCAGGCTGACCTGCGCCACCAGCGGGCGATGGTTCGATCCATAGCTGTCGACCGGCGCCTCGATCTGCTCGATCAGCAGATCGCCACGGGTAAACATGTTGTCGATGGGCACGCCCAGATCACCGGCGCGAACCGGCCAGGTCGACGGATGTGATGGCGGCGGCACCAGCCCGGCCGCGTCGCTGAACCGCACCAGTTCATCGGACCAGGCGGCAGCGTTGAAGTCGCCCGCCACGATGACCCGGCCCGTCAGTGATTCCAGCGCCTTGTTGGCCGACCACAACTCCAGCCACGCGGCCTCGTCGAAATAAGGCTTGGAAAGGTGAATCCCGACCACGGAGAGCGGCACCCCGTCGATCTCGGTGCTGATCACTGCCAGCCGCTCGCGGAAGAAGGGCGGCATCTTGATCATCCGGGTATTGGTCAGCGGCGTGCGGGAGAAAACGGTGGTGTCGCAGCTCGCAGACTTCTCGCATCCCAGCCGGTAGGGCAGCACGGTGGCGATCTGGTCCAGATAAGGCTCGATGCCCGGCGTCTCCATGATCACCGCGATATCGGGCGCCTGGCTGACAATGAAATCGGCGGCATCGCGAGCATCCCGATTCGCCAGCACATTGAAGCTGAGGAGCTTGATGGTGGCCAATGTGTCGCCGCCTATGGTCGCACGCCGCTGGTAGCCGTCGACAATGGGCAAAATCCCCTGCCCGACACTGATCAGCATCACCATGACGGCGAGCAGGCTGCGCCAGCGAGCGCCCGTCAGCAGCAGCAGTGCCGCCAGGGGAACACCCAGCACCGCCAGATGAAACCGCAGGCTCTGCAACAGCTCCACACCGGGCAGGCCACGCGGCACGGCCACCAGCAGCAGCGCAAAGCAAAATGCCAGCAGGCCCGCCGTTGCCATCCCGCGCAGTTCGGCCTTGAAATTCATGCTGAGGCTCCAGGATCGATTGGGCCTCACTGGTGCCGGAAGCAAGGGGCCGACACAAGAGGTACGGCGGGCAGTCATGCTGCCCCGCCACAGCGCCCGGCCTAGCCAGCCATGGCGCCCTGCGCCGATGCGCCACGTTCGATCAACAGGCGGTTATAGGCGTTGAGATAGGCCCGCGCCGACGCCACTAGCGTATCGGGTTCGGCCGCATTGCCCGAAACGATGCGGCCATTCATTTCCAGCCGCACATGCGCGCTGGCCTGGGCATCAGTGCCGCCGGTAACGCCGTCCACCGCATAGAGCACCAGATGGGGCTCCTGCCCCACGCCCGCCTTGATCGCATTGAAAATGGCGTCGACGGAGCCGGTGCCCTCATAGCTGACCGCCGTTTCGGCGCCATCGATGCTCAGCGTCATGTCGCACTTGTGGACGCCACCGGTCTTGGAGACGACCTGCATGTCAACCAGCCGGATACGGTCGCCGACCGAGCCGACTTCGTCATCCACCAGCGCCACGATATCGGCGTCGTAGACGTGCTTCTTGCGATCAGCCAGATCCTTGAACCGCACGAATGCCTCCTGGAAGGCATTGTCGCCCAGTTCATAGCCCAGCTCGCGCAGCTTGTCCTTGAACGCAGCCCGACCGGAATGCTTGCCCATGACCAGCGTGGTTTCCTTGATCCCGACGCTGGCCGGCGTCATGATCTCATAGGTCTCGGCATTCTTGAGCATGCCATCCTGATGGATGCCGCTCTCATGGGCGAAGGCGTTCTTGCCGACGATGGCCTTGTTGTACTGCACGGGGAAATTGGCGGCAGCCGAAACGATCTTGCTGGCGCGCGCCAGATGGGTGGTTTCGATCTCGCTGTGGAAGGGCAGCACGTCGCCGCGGGTCCGCAACGCCATGACCACCTCTTCGAGGGCCGCATTGCCGGCGCGCTCGCCCAGGCCATTGATGGTGCATTCGATCTGCCGCGCACCACCGGCGACACCAGCCAGCGAATTGGCAACGGCCAGCCCCAGATCGTTGTGGCAGTGCACCGAGAAGATGGCCTTGTCGGCGTTCGGCACGCTCTCGATGATGGTCTTGAACATGGCGAAATGTTCGTCGGGCACCGCGTAGCCGACAGTATCGGGCAGGTTGATCGTGGTCGCACCCGCCCGGATGGCGGCATCGACGCAGCGCTTGAGGAATTCCATCGGCGTTCGGGTGGCGTCCATCGCCGACCATTCGACATCATCGATCAGATTGCGCGCCTGGGCCACGGTGCGCGAGATGATCTCGATCACCTCGTCTTCGGTCTTTTTCATCTGGTGGGCCAGATGGATCGGCGAGGTCGACACGAAGGTATGGATGCGGCCCTTCTGGGCGTGTCGCACGGCTTCACCGGCCCGGTCGATATCGGCGGTGATGGCGCGGGCCAGGCCCGCCACGGTGGCGCGCTTGACCTGCTTGGCCACGGCCACCACGGCTTCAAAATCCCCGGTGGAGGCAATGGGGAAGCCGGCTTCGATAATATCCACGCCCATTTCGTCTAGCGCTTCGGCAACCTGCAGCTTTTCCTCCAGCGTCATGGTGGCGCCGGGCGATTGCTCGCCGTCGCGCAACGTGGTGTCAAAGATGAAGACGCGGTCTTTATTGGTATCGGAGGAGGTCGTCATGGTCTTGTTCCTATCGGTCGGCCCAGAGCAAAGCCCTGATCGGCCGGACATCTACTGTGCGGCTTATGGCGTAATCCCCTGACGACCCGCTCGGTTATCCGAGCTGCCGATGGTCAGGGGCTGATAAGAAGGAGGAGCAGCGCAGCGGGCAGCAACAGCAAGCCGCCAGCAATCATCAGGCGGGCCCGAAGGGCGTCGCTCTGGCTGATGGCAATGGCTTTGGCGCGGTTGCGCGGCATGGATCAATTCCTGATGTCGGGGCAGAATGCGCCAATCTGCGACCGCCTGCAAGCCCAAACAGTGGCTGTTCGTGTCGCACCCGCCAGGATCGATTAACAAATCGTCTCCCCGGCTCGTCATGCCGCACGCCATGCGCGGCGTTTCGGCGGCGGCCCGGCCCCCTGCCCCGGCCCAATCCTTGAGGCCCGCCAATCGGCGTCCGCCAGGCGCTGCGCCGAGGCTTTCACGGACCGAGCGGTCGTCGGAGGCTGCCCGGATCTCAATCACCCAGATCGAGCTCCCCCTCTCCCACCACGATCGCCTGGCCGCCAATGGCTCCATGCACCAGTTCGCCCTGATCCTTGCGGAACTGGATGGCGATGCGGCATGGCCGCCCCATTTCGTGGCCCTGACGCAGCACGAAATCGGTCTGGCCGGTGGCCAGCAATGCCTGTTCGGACAGCAGCCCGATCAGCGCGGCAGCAGCCGATCCCGTGCCCGGATCCTCTCCCACGCCCATGCCGAACATGCGGGCGGCCAGATCATTGTCGGGTTCGTCCGGCGTCAGCGTGAACACATAGGCGGAATGATGCTCGTGCCGGAAGGCGGCGTGCCATGCCGCCGGGTTGACGGCAATGCGCCTCAGCACATCGGCATTGCGCACCGGCACCAGATGGAAATGCACCCCGGCCGAGAATACGGCGGGCTGGTAGGCCTGGCAGCCAATATCGTCGACCTCGATTCCCAGCGCCTGGGCGATGGCCAGTCTGTCAGGCAACTCGGCAATGCGGCCGGGCAGCCGCGGCAGACCGAACCGCGCCTCGCCCGAGCGGCGGTCCAGCTTTTCAAACAGCGCCGTCACCAGCCCGATCTTCTCCTCGATCCGAACGGCCGAAGCTTTCTTGCTCAGACCCAGCACCACTGCAGCCCCGATGGTGGGGTGCCCGGCAAAGGGCAGTTCCTCATGGGGGGTGAAGATGCGAATGGCCGCCGTATTGCGCTCGCCATGCGGCTTGAGCACGAAGACCGTCTCGCTCAGGTTGAACTCGCGGGCAATGGCCTGCATTTCGCCATCGAGCAGGCCATCGGCCTTGAGCACCACCGCCAGCTGATTTCCTGCCAGCGGGGTACGGGTAAACACATCGAGCAACAGATAGTTCAGCTTCATGACGAGCCCTATTCCGGCGGCAGCGCGAGATCGCGCGGGTCAAGGCGCAGATGCGTGGCCAGGGCCGATACGGCCACGCCATGATCCTCGCGCCCGGGCAGGCCTGAAATTGTCAGGCAGCCGATAATGCCGGCGCCCCTGACCGCCAGGGGGAAACCACCGCCGGCAATCACGTAATCGGCAGGGTCCGCCCCCGATTGCGGTGAGAAGGGCACCTCGCCGCGCTCGAGCACCATGCGGTAGCTCGCGCGCTGGAAGCGGCGCACGGTATTGATCTTGCGGCGCACCCACTCGGCATTGTCGGCACTGGTGCCCGCTGTCGCGGCAAAGAACATCTGCCGGTCCCAGGTGCGGATGTCGATCACGATACCCAATTCTTCGCTGAGCGCCCGCCCCCGAATGGCGCTGCCCAATGAATAGGCCACGTCCTCGTCGAACGTGCCAAGCACCAGTGCCTGCTCCTGCTTCTTGACGAGCGCGATATCGTCGGCGACGGCCATGGTCATTGGTCCTTGTGTGTCAGGGCGGTCCAGGCGTCGAACAGCGGCGTGCGATCGACGGCGCCCTTGGGGAAATTGACCAGTCCCGGATCGATCTGCGCCCAGGCAGCCTTGCTCTCGGTCCAGATATTGCCCACCGGCGGCGCCCAGTCCAGATCATCCAGCGTGCCCGCCCGCACGACCTTGATGCCTGGCGCGGGCGGTTCGTTCCACAGCCAGCCATGGCAATGGGCGCAGAACTTCATGGTGATCACATTGCCGCTGTCGGCCTGCCGCGCATAGCTCTCGGTGGCGCCGCTGGCCTCGAAATCGGCATCGCGCACCAC
>CAXBKI010000272.1:0-4863 GCA_963975955.1 uncultured Devosia sp. | reverse complement strand
CGCCGCCCTCGGCGGCGACGCAGAGGGAAAAGACCTTCGGCTGCAGTTCGCTGATCACGAACAGGTGGCGCCGGTCTGGGGAAAGCGCGATGTGCCGGGGACCGCTGCCAGGGGGCATGTCGAGCCCGGACGCAGCCTGGACGGCGAGCCGGCCATCGCTGTCGAGACGGTAGACCAAGAGGCGGTCGGTGCCGAGGTCGGCGACATAGACGAACTGCCCATCAGGCGAAGCCAATGCGCAATGGGCATGCGAGCGCGTCTGGCGCTGCGCGTCAGGCCCCCTGCCCGTGTGCACCACCTTGTCGCTGGCCGGCGCGAGGCTGCCGTCTGCACCGACCGGCAAGACACAGACCGCCGCCTCCGGCGCGCCAGCGGGGACTTCGGCGTTATAGTTGGCAACCAGCAGAAAGCGTCCGTCGGGCGTAAGGCTGGCATGGCAGGCGGTCTGCCCACCGGTGGGCTGGCGGTTGATCTCACTGAGTACGCCGCGCGCGTCGAACCGAAGCGCCACCACCCAGCTCTGGTCCGTACCCGCGACATCGCACAAGGCGTAAAGGCAGGGGCACCGCGGGTGGATGACCAGCCAGGTGCAATCGTCGATACCGGGAAACAGGGCCAGCTTGGCGAATGCTCCGGTGACCGGATCGAACGCAAAGCTGGTAATCCCTTCGCCGGCTGCATTGGCGTAATTGGGCGCAGGCCGGGTGAGGCTTCCGGCGAAAGCAAGGATGGCCATGGTTTTCCCTTGGCTTGATAAATGTAGAGAAAATGGACTGGGTGAGGTCGTTAGGAACTCACCTGGAAGGCGGACATGAAGTATTTCCGCAGGGCGATGAAGAGCAGCACGGTGGGTAGGCTGGCCATCAGCGCGGCAGTGGCCACCACGTTGGGCCCGGTCGCCGCGTAGGTGCCCTGCAGGGTTTGCAGCGCGACCATGATCGAGCGCACCTCGGTGCCGTTCGCCAGCACCGAGGAAAACAGCAGGTCGTTCCAGATGAAGGTGAACTGGAGCAGGAACAGCGCAACGAGCGAGCCCCAGGCATTGGGAACGATCATGGAGAGAAAGACCCGCCATTCGCTGGCGCCGTCGATGCGCGCCGCGCTGTCGATTTCGCGGTTGATCGCGCCAAAGGCGTTGCGCAGCACGAGAAGCGGAAACGGGATGCAGATGGCGGTGTAGAGCAAGAGCATGCCCAGCCAGCTGTTGACCAGACCAACCCGTTGATAGGTGAACAGCAGCGGCACCAGATACATCTGAAACGGAAACAGGGTACCCGCGAAAATCACCAGGAACCAGCTGTTGGAGCCGTAGGCACGCAGCCGGGTCAGGCCATAGGCCGCAATGGCCGCGATGGCGACGGCCAGCGTCGCGCCGATCACCCCGTAGGTGGCGGAGTTGAACATCGCGGTGCCGACATGGGAGGAGGTCCAGGCTTCTACGGCATTGTCGATGATCGGAGCCAGGGAATCGGGGAGCTCGAGCACTCCCTTGCGCGCATATTCCTCATTGGACTTGAAGACGGTGACGAACAGATAATAGAACGGCATAAGGAAGGCGACCGCCAGGGCGATGGCCGGGACAAGAAGCCATTTGCCGCCATTGTTGCTGCGCTTCTTTTCCACTTCGATCAGCCGCTCCAGAAAGGCGCTGTCATTCAAATCGATAGCCATTCGAAACTCCCAGATCCGCTCAGCGGATACGTTTTTCTACGTAACTTTGAAGGACTGCGAGGACCGCGCTGACGACCAGCACCATGCCGCCCAGGACCACGGCGATGGCCGCGCCGTAGGCCCAGCTCGCGTTGGAAAAGGACTCGTAATACATGTAGACGGCCAGCGAGAGCGTGCGCTTGCCGGGGAAGCTCGACGCCATGACCCACAGCAGATCGAAGGCGGTAAAGCCCGCCACGACGTTGAGGATCGTCACCACGATAATGGTGGGCAGCAGCAGCGGCAGCACGACGTAGCCGAAAATCTGCCAGGACGATGCGCCATCCACCCGGGCTGCCTCGATGGGATCCTTGGGGATCGCAGCCAGACCCAGAAGCAGCAGCACCATGCTGATGCCGACCGAGCTCCACACCGAGGTGAGGATGACGGAAGACGTCACCGTCATCGGCGAGTACAGCCAGCCGAAGTCGAAGTCCTGTCCAGTGACGCCGGAAACGATCGAGTTGATCACGCCGCGCGGCGCGTACATGTAGGCCCAGATCGCTCCCACCGCGGTCGGCGCCAACACCTTGGGAAGAAACCAGATGCTCTTGATGGTTTCCTGGAATGGGACGCCACGAAATACAAGCGCCAGCCCCAGGCCGATGATGAGCGGAAGCGTGACCGACGCCAGAACCCAGATCGCGGTATTGGCCATTGCCTGACCGAAATAGGGAATGGCGAACAGGCGCTGATAGTTGGCAACGCCGGCAAACTCATCGAGGCCGCTGAAGCGCTGCCAGCGAGTGAAACTGAGGATGATGTCGATTACCACCGGCATCAGCAGGAACAGCGAGACCATGAGCACCGCCGGCGCGATGAATGGCCACATCACGCGCGTCTCGCGCCAGCGTTGCCGACTCTCTCGCCGGCGTGCCTCCTGCAGAACCTGTGGCGGCAATGCGGCCTTGTCCGATGCGCTCATGATCACCTCGTTGCGATGGACCGCCCGCGCCAGACGCGGGCGGTCGTCATGACCTATTTATTGGCCCAGTAGTCAGCGTTTATCGCCTGCATGGTGCTCATCGCGTTCTGCGCCGTTTCCGGGCTCGGATCGAACATGAACGAGCCCATCTGGGAGACCAGGTCGCCTTGGATCTGCGGCGGCACGGCCTCCCACCAGCGGACGATCGCCCTTGGCTTCATCGATGCCACCATCTCCTGGTTGGCCTCTACGATGGCGTTGGGCGCATTGCCCTTGAGATTGCCATTAAAAACGCCGGCATCGGCGCTGAGGGCCATGCTGGCATCGGCACTCATGAGCGCATCGACGACATCGGCCATGCCGGGCACTTCTTCCATCGCCCGCTTGGCCACCACGACCGGCGCCGCCTCAACGATGATCGAAAGCGGCACCTCTGCACTGTAGGGCGGCACGATGAACGACTTGAAGTCGACGCCGGGCTCCATGCCGCTGTTTTCAAAGCCGATGGTTGCCCAGTCGCCGATGACGTACATGGCGGCAGAGCCATCGGCGAAGTTCTTGTCCGCATCCTCCTCGCGCGGGTCCGAGAAGTAGCCCTTCTCGTACATGTCACCCCAGATCTCGAACGCCTTCTGCACTTCGGGACCGTCATAGGGTACAGAGCCGTCGCTGAGCCCCACGAAGGCGTCGGGATCGGTCGAGATCATGATCTGCGAGAACCAGATGAACGGCATCCAGCCGCCGCTGGCGGGGGCATTGAAGGGGACGTAGCCGGCGGCCTTGAGCTTTTCGGCTGCATCCATCAGCTCCTCCCAGGTCGCGGGGGGATTGGCGATACCGGCCTTTTCAAAAGCCTCGGTATTGTACAATGACACCCAGTTCGCCACGTTGAGCAGAATGCCGTAGGGCGTCCCGTCCACTGTCACCAGCTCGGCCTGCTCCTCTGAGAATTCTCCGCTGGCCACGGCCTTGTCCCATGCGGATGTGAGGTCGGCCAGGGCGCCGGTAGCCGCCAGATCCTCGAGCTGCTTGCCGTTCCACCACTTGAACAAGGCGGGGGTATTATTGCCCGCGATCGACGTCTGGATGAACGCCTGGTACTTGTCACTGGGCTCGACCAGCTGGGGATTGACGGTAACGCCGGTTTTTTCCGTGGCTACCTGGGCAAGCGGAGCGGTCCAGCCGTCGCGATCGGCATAAAAGTCGACCTCCTGCGCGAAGGCTGTTCCAAGCGTCAGTCCGGCGATTGAGGCGGCCCCGAGCGCAACTCCAGCTTTGCGAATAAACCTGTCGAACTTCATTTCTTCCTCCTTGGTGAAATGCACGTGTCGCCGGCTAGCGCCGGAGCGACCGATCGGTTTTCTTGTCGAAGATGTGGGCGCGGCTGCCATCAAGGCGGAACTGCACCACCTGGCCTGGATCGATGACCACCGGGTGCTGCATGCGGGAGACAAGTTCCTTGCCCGCTTGATCGATGAAAAGCAGGCTTTCATTGCCCAGCATCTCGGCAAAGCTGACGGGCGCCTCGAAATCGACGCCCATGTCGGGCCGGAGGCCGTGCCCCTCAGGCACAATGTCCTCGGGCCTGATCCCGACAATTACCGCACTGCCGGCATCGGGAAGGGCGAAGCGCTCGGCGTCGACGGGTATGCGTAGCCCGACCGCCTCGATCTCGACGCGGCCATTCTCGGTACGCACCACGCCATCGAACATGTTCATGGCCGGCGCGCCGATAAATCCGGCGACAAACGTGCTTTCAGGGCGCTCGAACACATCAATCGGCGAGCCGACCTGGGCGATCTTGCCGTCGTTGAGGACGACCATCTTGTCGGCCAGGGTCATGGCCTCCACCTGGTCGTGGGTGACAAACACCACAGTCACGCCGAGCTGGCGCTGCAGGCGCTTGATCTCGACGCGCGTCTGGTTGCGCAGTTTGGCGTCCAGATTGGACAGCGGCTCATCGAACAGAAACACTTCGGGTTCGCGCACCATGGCCCTACCGATGGCAACGCGCTGCCTCTGGCCACCCGAAAGCTGCGAGGGCCGCCGGTCCATCAGCGGGGCAAGGCCCAGCATCTCGGCCGCCTTGTCGCGGCGTTCGTCAATCTCGTGCTTGTCGACCCCGCTGATCCTCAGCCCGAAGCCAAGGTTGGAGCGAACAGACATGTGCGGATACAGCGCGTAGCTCTGGAACATCATGTTGACGGGCCGGCGATAGGGCGGAACGC
>CAXBKI010000271.1:0-4867 GCA_963975955.1 uncultured Devosia sp. | reverse complement strand
CAATGCGGCAATCCGGTCGCGCTCGATGTCGCCGGCGGCGGCCATCAGGGCCATGTAGAGACTGCTGTTGCACAGGCCGAAGCCCGCCCCCATGGCCAGTTGCGCCAGGACGACAGTGACAGCCTGCCCGCTGAGCAGTCCCACCAGCACGCCGATCAGCCCGATGGCGAGCAAAGCCGGCCCGGCCATGATCAGGCGTCGACGGGTGGTGTCGCGGTTCACATTGGCAACCAGTATTGCTGCCAGGCTCCAGGCCACCGACAGCACCGCCGCAAAGGCGCCCGCCAATGCCGGGCCGAAACCCCACAGCTGCTGCAACAGCAGCACCAGATAGACCGCCGAGGTTGCGCCCGCCACCGGCATCAGCAGTACCACCCACAAGCCGGTCCCCACCACCGAGCCGAGGCCGAATGCGGCCACGGGCAGCAGTCGCGTGCGGCAGCGCCGGTCCAGCAGCACCATGCCCACCAGCAATACCGCCGCGGCAGCCAGCAGGGCCGCTGCCTGCAGCGGCTGGGCCAGGCTGGCCAGCGCCACCAGCATGATTGCCACGCCCACCATCAGCAGTCGCAACCCGGGAAAGTCCGCATTGGCACCGGCGATCCCCTTGCTGTTGGGCACCACCCGCCAGACCATGCCGGCAAAGATCAATGCCAGCGGGACGCTGACCAGGAATGCGGCGCGCCAGGTGATCAGCTCGGTCAGCAGGCCCGCGCCCAATGGCCCGCCGAATGCCGCCACTGCCCATACCACGGCCTGGATACCGAACACCTTTGGCACCAGCCGCTGCGGGAACAGTTCGGGGATCAAGGCAAAGCAGATCGCCGCCACCACGCCTTCGCCCAGGCCCTGCAGCATGCGGCCCAGCAGCACCACTTCCATGCTGGGCGCATTGGCCGCGATCAGCGTGCCGGTCATGAAGACGGCACTTGAAGCCAGCAAGGCGGTGCGGGCGCCCAGGATCTGCTTGGCGAGCGCCGCGCCGGCCCCGCCCATGATGGCAAAGACCAGAAACAGCGTCAGCGCCCAGCTGATCAGTGCCACGCCGCCCAGTTCCTGGACGGCGGTGGGGAGCGCCGTGGAGGTGACAAAGGCATTGAACGCCAGCAGCGCCACGCCCAGACACAAAATGATCGTCACCGGCGCATAGCGCGGCCCGAACACCTCGGCCCAGCGGCCCGTCTCTGGCGTGTCAGTCATCTCGTCCATCCTGCTGTTGCTATCGGGACGGTGTTACAGCCGGTCAATTAACAAAGCAATAGCTTGTTTTATTAAGAGCGACGGCCAAACCCCATTTTAACCCGGCCGGGCCCATGCTGCGCCACCTCAGCGTCAGGACCATGCCGTGCCCAACCCCGCCAACGCTCATGCCCGCCTCGACTGGCGGCTGGTTCTCATCGTCATTGTCGTGGCGATTGCCACCCTGGTGGCGCGTTCCGCGTTCAACCGCACCGGCGTGCCGTTTTTTGCCGATACCGATGATGCGATGCGCATGGTGGTGGTGCGCGACTTCATCCATGGCCAGCCCTGGTATGACCTGACGGCTCATCGCCTCAACACGCCGTTTGGCGCCGAGATCCATTGGTCGCGCCTGGTGGACCTGCCCCTCGCGCTGCTGCTCATGGGCTTTACCGCACTGCTCGGCCACGATGCGGCGCTTGTGGCCGCCGCCACGGTATGGCCGATGCTGCTGCTGGGCGTGCTGCTGTGGCTGAGCGCTCTGCTCGCCCATCGGCTGGTGGGAGCCGAGGGGGTCTTGCCGGCGCTGGTGCTGCCGGTGCTCAATCCGGCCATCACCGCCGAATTCACCCCCGGTCGCGTCGACCACCACAGCGTCGTCATCATTCTGACGCTGGCCATGGCCTGGGCCGCCGTCGAAACGGTGCAGCGGCCGCGCTTTGCCATTATTGGCGGGGTGCTGGCCGCGTCGGCGCTGGCCATCGCCACCGAATCCCTGCCCTCGATTGCCGCCGCCATCTTGGTGGCGGGTCTGCTCTGGGTGCTGGACGCCACCAAGGCGGCCACCATGCGCAATTTCGGGCTGGCCTTTGCCGCCGCCGCGCTGGGGCACCTGGCGATCTTCCGCCCGCCCGGCCGCTGGCTGGAAGCGGCGTGCGACGTGCTCTCGCCGGTCTATGTCGCCATGGTGGTGGCCGCCAGCTACAGCATCGCCAGCGTCCTGCCCGTCCGGCCCGGCTGGCGGCGCCTGGGCATCCTGGCGGGCCTGGGCGGCGCCGGCCTGCTGCTGGTGGTGCTTGTCTACCCGCAATGCCTGGCCGGACCCTATGGCGCGCTCGACCCCTGGCTGCAGGCCAACTGGATTGCCGGCATCGTCGAGGCCAAGCCCTGGTTCGTCAGCGTCTTCGAGCTGCCCGCCTATGGCGTGGCCGTGGGCGTACCGGTGCTGTTGGGCACCGTCGTCACGCTTTATCATTTGTGGAAGTCACCCGATGATCGCTGGCAATGGGCGGCGCTGCTGGTGTTTCTGGTCGGCGCGGCGCTGATCATGCTGGCGCAGGTGCGTGGTGCCCGGCTGGCGGTGATGCCGGCCACGCCCGCTGCGGCCTTGCTCATCGTCGCCACGCGGCAGCGCTATCTCGGCGACCCGCGCCTGCGCAACCTGGCGGGGCTGCTGGGGAGCTGGCTGGCCTTTTCGGGCATCGCGCTGGCCATGGCGGTCACGCTGCTGGTCAATCTGGTGCCCGGGCGGGCCCAGCAGCTGGCCCAGGCCCGCCTGAGCAAGGAGCCATGCCTGCAGCCGGCGGCCTTTGCCGATCTGGCCGGACTGCCACCCGAACGCATCATGTCCCCGATCGACCTGGGTGCCCATATCCTGCTCTACACCCCCCATGAGGTGGTCGCCGCGCCCTATCACCGCAACCAGCAGGGGGTGCGTGACGCCTTCCGCTTCTTCAACGATCCGATCGATCAGGCCCGCACCATGCTGGGCGCGCGCGGTATCGGTCTGGTGGTGCTGTGTCCCGCCATGGCCGAGATCAAGGGGCTGTCTGATCGGGCGCCGGACAGTTTCGCCAGCCTTTACGCCGCCCAGGCCCTGCCGGCCTGGCTGGTCGATGTCAGCCTGCCCGGGAGCGTTCTCACCGTCTATGCGGTGACCCCGCCATAGGCGATGGCGGCGCCTGTGGCCGCACCGGCATGGGCCTGCGCCATTTTAGAGGCCCAGCCCCAGCTCGGCCCGCAGCCTGCGCGTCAGCCTGGCGGCCACCAGCTGGTGGGCCTGGCGCACATAGGCGGCCAGCTCCTCCTGGCTCAGCGGCGCGCCGGGCAGCACCTGCACCCATTTGGCGCGCGCCAGATAGGGCGCCGGCCGCACCTGCGCCAGTTCGGGCAGCATGGCAAAGCTCAGTTCGGAGCACTTGAAGCTCAGTCCCGCCTCGCCTCCTGTCCCCCAGCCGGAGAGGATGGCAAAGATCTTGCCCCCGACCTTGGCGACGCTGGCGTCGCCCCATTGCCGCACCAGGGTGACGCCGGGCAGGCCCAGGACACAGGCCTCGAAGCCCGTCCGGCTCATCAGATCGCTGCTGGCGAGGGTCATGATGCAGACTCTGTTAACCGATCGGGTGGATGTGTGCCATCAGATCGAAGGCCATGTTACGGCCGTCACGAGGCTGCGGCGACGCCCAATCCGATCGGGCAGCTCACCCCGGTGCCCTGCAGCCCGCAATAGCCGGCCGGGTTCTTGGCCAGGTATTGCTGGTGATAGGTCTCGGCATAGTAGAACTCCGGCGCCGACCTGATCTCGGTGGTGATCGTGCCCAAGCCCTTGTCATTCAAGGCCTTTTGATAGGCTACCCGGCTCTGTTCAACGGCTTCGGCCTGGGCTGGCGAGGTGGTGTAGATCGCGCTGCGATACTGGGTTCCCACGTCATTGCCCTGGCGCATGCCCTGGGTCGGATCATGCTCTTCCCAGAAGGTCCTGAGCAGGCTGTCCAGCCCGATCCTGGCCAGGTCAAACACCACCTTGACCACCTCGGTATGCCCGGTCTGACCGGAACAAACCTCCTGATAGGTGGGGTTGGCGGTCGAGCCGCCCTGATAGCCTGCCGCCGTGACGATGACGCCGGGCAGCTGCCAGAACAGGCGCTCGGCACCCCAGAAGCATCCGAGACCGAAATAGATGGTTTGCGCATTGGCCGGATAGGGACCCTTGAGCGCCGCGCCATTGACAAAATGCTCAGCTGCTACAGGCATTTGGACATCGCGACCGGGCAGTGCCTCGGCGGCGTCCGGAACATTGGTCGGCTTGGATTTGAAAAACATGTCACTTCCTTTCACGGCACTATTCGGTGCCTGACGGCAATCGGTTACATCCGCTCAGATCTGGTCCTGGCGCAGAAAGCGTTCTCGCCCCTGCTTGCGTCCGAGCAGGGCCAGCGCCACGCCGGGCACGCCGAAGACGGCAAAGGCCGGATAACCCAGAACCGCCTGGAGCGCGGCATTGAGCAGATCCTCGAAGAACCGGCTGTGCAGGAAATCCTGCATGCCATCCAGGCTGGCCGGATGAAGCTGGGTCCACAAATCGGCGAGGCTGGTCAGTACGAGCGCATTGGCCCCCAGCGATCTCGTGCCATCGATAATCAGCAAAACCAGCGCCAGGCCGATCAGCCAGGTCCCGAGTGTTCTTAAAATCAACCGCATCAACATTCCCTGTGCCGAGGGGAATAAGTCGAGGCTGGGACGCCCAACTCTCCCCTGCACGCCTGCTCTTTGTGCCATGTGCGCTGGACAGCTCACAAGGTGGTAAGTCCCCGCGGCGAAAACAATTGCCATCGCAGCGTCGTGATCCCTTGCGCCCGAGCGCGCGATAAGTATATTGCGCCTCGCTCGCGTCGGCCAAACAGCCGGC